>CAZDBQ010000105.1:0-3512 GCA_964503765.1 uncultured Planctomycetia bacterium
CGGCGAATACACGAGATCATAGACGTGCGCCTTTGCCTTCAAAAGAGTCAGGTCCATTGACGCAGGGTCGTTAGGACTCATCCCACACGAAGTCGCGTTCACAACCAGATCTATCTTCTCGTGTTTCAACGTGTCTAAAGAAGCAAGTGCCTCTGTCTCCGTTTCGGAAAAATAACCGGAGAGATAGTCTTTCAGGCCTTCAGCGCGAGCCTGTGTTCGGTTATAAATAAGAATCCTATCCGCTTTTGCCCGCGCCAGCGCAAAGACGACTCCGCGAGCGGCCCCACCCGCTCCCAACACCAGACAAGTTCTGCCCTCGGGATTAAATCCAAGATCGTCCTTCAGAGAGGACAAAAATCCCGCGCCATCCGTGTTATAGCCAATCAGCTTACCCTTGCGATTAACCACTGTGTTCACGGCCCCCACGCAGCGGTCAAGATCCTCGGGAACCTCATCGATAAAACCCAGCGCCGCCTCTTTGTGTGGAATCGTGATATTCACGCCGCGTATGCCCAACGACCGCATCGCTTCAAAAGCCAGGCCAAGCGATTCCTTTTCAATCTGAAAAGCCATGTAAACCGCGTTCATCTTAAACTGGTCAAAGAGCGCGTTATGAAGTAGCGGCGAAAGCGAGTGATTCACCGGATTGCCGAAAATACCGTAAAGTTGCGTGCTGGCGTTCACAGCCACTTTAGGAGTGTGCATGAGGTTAAACGCCAAAGACAGTACGCCCTTTTTTCAATATCTGATGCTGGTATAAAATTTTGTTGATGGCATCCAAGTAAGCCCTGACACTCGCCTCAATGATGTCGGTGCTCAGCCCATGGCCTATCAAGAGCTCGCCTTGGGAGCCTTCGACCTTTACGGTGACTTCTCCCTGAGCATCCTTGCCGACTGTGACGGAGCGAATCTGGTAATCAAGAAGCTTTGTTTTTCGCTTGATCAGCTTATCGATTATTTTGTAAGCCGCATCCACAGGCCCGCTGCCCGTTCCCTCGCCGCTGATCACTTTTCCTTTGGCCTTGATCTTAATCATGACTTTGGGGTTTTTATTGCTTTCGGTAAGCACCTTTAAAAAAATAAGCTCGTAGATCTGAGGCGTTGACGCGATCTCCTTGTCGACCAACGCGACCAGGTCACCATCAAGGACTTCCTTTTTTTTGTCCGCTAGAATTTTAAATTCATCATAAATCAAGCCCAGCTCCTTTTCGTTCAGCTTGTAGCCCAATTTTCCCAAGCGGCTTTCCAGGGCATGCCGTCCCGAATGCTTGCCGAGCACGAGCTGCATCTCCCCAAAACCTACATCCTCAGGGCGCATGATCTCGTAGGTCTTCCTGAGTTTCAAGAGCCCGTCCTGATGAATCCCAGATTCATGGGTAAACGCGTTGCGCCCCACGACGGCCTTGTTGCGCTGAACCACCATACCGGTCAACGTGCTGACCAGTCGGCTGGCCTTGCAAATCTGGTCACGGCGAATGTTCGTGTATTTATTGGCATAAATATCTTTTCGCGTGTCCAATGCCATGACGATTTCCTCGAGCGCCGCATTTCCCGCTCTCTCGCCGATCCCGTTAACCGTACACTCCACTTGCCGCGCTCCCGAACTAATGGCCGCAAGTGAGTTGGAAACCGCGAGCCCCAAATCATTATGGCAATGAACGCTGATAATAGCCTTGTTGATATTCGGCACGTTCTGAAAAATTCCTTTGATAAGCTCCGCGTACTCAAAAGGAGTCGTGTACCCTACGGTATCCGGAATATTCAGGATCGTAGCGCCCGCGTCAATCACAGACTCGAGCACTTGGTATAAAAACTCCGGTTCCGTTCTGGACGCGTCCTCCGGTGAGAACTCGACCTCGCCGATCCTGTCTCTGGCGTATTTGACCGATGTGGTGGCGATCTTTAGAATTTCATCCTTGGCCTTATTGAGCTTGTATTTCCGGTGGATCTCAGACGTCGCGATGAAAACATGAAGACGGCTGCGCTTGGCGGGCTTTAGACACTCAATCGCGATGTCCATGTCCTTCTGCACGGTCCTCGCGAGGGCGCAAATGATAGGGCCCTTCACTTCCTTGGCGATTCTCTTGACGGCCAGCGCGTCTCCCGGCGACGTCACGGGGAATCCCGCTTCAATGATATCCACCTGGAGCTCCGCCAATTGCTTGGCTATCTCAAGCTTTCCCTTTTCATCGAGGCTGGCGCCCGGACACTGCTCGCCGTCGCGAAGCGTCGTATCAAAAACGTAAATTCTATTTTTATCGTCCACTAGTTCACCCACTATTATGTTTTATCTGCGGAGACCCCGCGTCGGTCGCGCGCGGCGACCTCCTGGGATGAATTCACGCGGGCAATTTGACGACGCCTATCGGCATCGTAAATTGCGCGTTCATTCACATCCATTTCATCATGCCGCGAAGCTGCGTACCCACCTTCTCAATCTGATGCTTGTCATCGGCGTGGCGCAGCTTTTCAAACCTCTTTTTTCCTTTTTTATAATCGTCCAAAAACTCCTTGGCGAACTTGGCCGATTGAATTTCCTTAAGAATTTTCTTCATTTCCTGGCGCGTCTTTTCGTTCACAATGCGCGGGCCGCGGGTTAAGTCCCCGTATTCCGCCGTGTCGGAGACTCTCTTTCTCATACCCTGAATGCCCGTCGCGTAGATCATGTCCGTAATGAGCTTCAATTCATGCAGGCATTCGAAATACGCGATCTCCGGCTGGTACCCCGCATTACACAACGTTTCAAATCCGGCCTTCACCAGAGCGCTGACGCCTCCACAAAGCACCGTCTGCTCACCAAAAAGATCCGTCTCGGTCTCTTCTTTAAAAGTTGTCTCAATGACGCCGGCGCGCGTGCCGCCCAACCCCTTGGCATAGGCCAACGCCAGACGCTTGCATTGCTTGGTCGCGTCCTGGAAGATCGCCACTAAGCACGGCACGCCCTTGCCCTCTTCATAAAGTCGTCTCACGAGACTCCCCGGACCTTTGGGCGCTACCATGAAAACATCCACGAACTTCGGCGGAACAATCTGCTTAAAATGAATATTGAACCCGTGCGAAAAAGCTAACGCCTTCCCCTTTGTTAAATACGGCGCCACTGAATTTTTATAAATTTCAGCCTGCAGCGGATCCTGGGCCAGGATAATGATGACGTCTGATTTTTTTGCCAATGTAGCCGCGTCGACCGGACGAAAACCGTCCTTAATCGCGATATCGTAATTCGGGCCTCCGGGCCTTTGCGAGACAATAACCTTCACGCCGCTGTCCCTTAAATTGAGCGCCTGCCCGCGCCCTTGTATTCCGTAACCAATCACTCCCACCACTTTATTTTTAATCAGGGACAAATCCGCGTCATCGTCGTAATAAATCTTCGCCATTTTTGATTCTCCTATTGAATTACTGAACCCCTATTCCTTAGGGGCTTTTCTCGAAAGCGCCACCGCGCCCGTCTGCGCGATTTCCAAAATTCCCAGCTGCTTTAATTTCTCAAATAAAGCCTTGCGATTTTCCCT
>CAZDBQ010000106.1:0-11262 GCA_964503765.1 uncultured Planctomycetia bacterium
CATAAGGCCTTGTTGAAGTTCCTATAATATTTAAATAAAAAATGGATATCTCTTCCAAAGCAAAAAAACCACCCCATATCCGTCTTAAGGTGGACTTGTCCTTCGGTGGAAAAAATCATGAAAGTCCCCACGCGAGGGCACCGTGAACCCCGTCGCCCCCAAAAACGCTATGGAATGTCACTCCCATGTTCTAAAAAGAATAACAAGATAACCCCTGTCTCTAGTCCGACGCGGGTCACGCGGCGGTGCGGCGGCCAAGCCGCAAAACTGAGGCGACGGCCTAGTCGCCGGAGGAGCGGAGCCGAGGCCCAAGACGAGGCGGAGCGGGGCAGCAGTTCCCCATATTGAAGGTCCAGAGGCCCGGGGTGTTAGCCCGAAGGGTGTCAGAACTTAAGTTATTTGGGGAGGTTATGAAGCGTTGATGTTTTGGCTTTTGTCGGACAAGAGGCATTGGAGAGTTTAGGATTGTGTTTGGTTGGCTGGCTGGAGTCCTTAAGAACACTTGCTATTTAAAAGTTGTGGGGCCTGCACGGGCTGAGGCGAATTACACACCGTGTCTAAGAGGTACGAATCACCTAGCAGGTAAATCTTGTTCTATCCATAAGGTGATGTGGTAAGATTAATCGAGAGTTCGAGAGATCGTGCTCAGACTCGCCATTAAATAAAAAAACCTCCTTAAAAAAGGAGGCTTTTTTATTTAATAGCGACCCCAACGGGATTCGAACCCGTGTCATCACCGTGAAAGGGTGATGTCCTAAGCCAGGCTAGACGATGGGGTCAAACTTTACTTTTCAGATTTCTCGGGCTTCGAAGCGCTGTCTTCATCTTCGGGTTCTACTTTGGCAATAGTGGATACCTTGTCATTGCCCTTTTTAAGATTGATGAGCCGCACGCCTTGAGCCACGCGGCCTGTTTCACGAATGTCTTTGACGGAACAACGCACGACCATGCCTTCCTTGGTCATGATCATGAGGTCGTCCTTATCAGTCACACATTTAAGGCCAACGACTTCGCCGTTCTTATCCGTTACTTTGATATTCGTGACACCCTTGCCGCCCCGCGACGTGACCCGGTATTCGCTGATGTCGGAGCGTTTTCCAAAACCTTTTTCTGTGACCGAAAGGAGCGTGGCGTTTTTACTCACCACTTCCATGCCGATCAAATAATCCTTTTCTTCCAAATTAATGCCGCGTACGCCGCCGGCAGCCCGGCCCATGCTTCGCACGAGCGTTTCGGGAAAGCGAATGGCCTTCCCCTTACGGGTCGCCAAAAATATCTCCTGCTTGCCATCAGTAAGCTCGGCCTCAATCAATTCATCCTTCGGATCGAGCCCAATCGCGATGATGCCCCCGCGCCTGGTATTCTCAAAATCCGTCAAATCACACTTTTTAATCTGACCCAAGCGCGTCGTCATGACGAGGTATTTCCCTTCCTCAAATTTCCTGACAGGAATATAAGAAGTGACTTTTTCTCCCTGGGCCAAAGACACAAAATTCGCGATGAATTTTCCTTTGGAGATACGACTGGCCTGCGGGATCTCATGCACCTTAACCGCAAACACCTTCCCCTTGGTAGTAAATAAAAGAAGATTATCGTGCGTGGAAGCGATGAAAAGATGCTCCACAAAATCCTCTTCGACGCCACCTGAGCCTACTCCCATCCCACCGCGCTTTTGCTTGCGATAAGTCGTAACAGGCAGGCGCTTCACATAGCCCTGATGGCTGATCGTGACGACGACGTCTTCCTCGGCGATCAAATCCTCCACTTGAAGCTCAGTGTCGATACTTTTTGAAATCTCAGTCCTTCGGTCGTCGCCGTATTTTTCTTTAAGCTTCAGCAGCTCTTCTTTTATAATCTCAAGGACTTTTTTCTCAGATTTCAAAATGGACTCAAAATACTCAATCTTCTTCAAAAGTTCCTTAAACTCTTCTTCCAATTTATGAATTTCAAGGCCGGTGAGTTTTTGAAGCTGCATTTCAAGAATCGCCTGTGCCTGCTTATCGGAGAACTCAAAATTCTCGATCAGCGCAATTTTGGCCTCTGGGGGATTCTTTGATTTTCGTATCGTCTTAATAATTTTATCGAGGATATCAACCGCTTTTCTCAAACCCTCGACGATGTGGGCCCGGTCTTTGGCTTTTTCCAGATCAAAAATCGTGCGGCGCGTGATGATTTCTTTGCGATGACGGATATATTCATTAATAATTTCCTTGAGCTTCAACACTCTGGGGCTTCCGTCCACCAGGGCCAGCATAATAATTCCAAACGTCGTCTGCATCTGGGTGTGTTTGTAAAGCTGATTTAAGACCACCTGGGCGTTGGCGTCGCGTTTCAAGTCAATCACAAGACGCATGCCGTCCTTGTCTGACTCATCGCGCACATCGGAAATTCCCTCTATCTTTTTATCGTTCACAAGATCGGCGATCGCTTCGATAAGATTGGACTTATTCACCTGATAGGGAATCTCGGAAATAACGATGGCCTGCCTCCCGCCTTTTGTTTCCTCAACGCTGGCTTTGGCCCTGATCTTAAGGAGGCCGCGCCCCGTTTCGTACGCGGAACGAATTCCCTCGATGCCGCAAATCGTAGCGCCCGTGGGAAAATCCGGTCCTTTGATGAATTTTAGTAGCTCTTTTGACTGGATCTCAGGATCGTCCATCACCGCCACCACCGCGTCAGCGACTTCATTCAAATTGTGCGGAGGAATATTTGTCGCCATGCCGACCGCGATACCACTGGAACCATTACACAAAAGATTGGGGAGTGTCGCCGGAAGCAGTGTCGGCTCTTCCAGGGTTTCGTCAAAATTGGGCGCGAAGTTGACGGTGTTCTTGTCGATGTCCCGTAGGATCTCATCGGTAATCCCAGCCAGGCGCGCTTCTGTATAACGCATCGCTGCGGCTGAGTCTCCATCCACAGAACCAAAGTTTCCTTGGCCATCCACGAGCGGGTAACGCAGTGAAAAATCCTGCACCATGCGCACCAGCGTGTCATAAACGGCCGTGTCGCCGTGTGGATGGAATTTACCAAGGACCTCTCCAACGATACGCGCGCATTTCTTATAAGACTTGGTATGGTCAAGCCCCAGTTCTTTCATCGCGTAGAGAATTCGGCGATGAACCGGTTTCAACCCATCCCGCACATCCGGGAGCGCGCGGCCTACGATGACGCTCATCGCGTAATTGAGATAAGAATTCTTCATCTCCTGCTCAATAAAGACAGGGACGACCTTCTCGTTAAGCGTGTATGAATTTACTGGGGGTTTTTCTTTTTCTGCCATTTTAGATATCCAAATTCCTGACCTCACGCGCGTATTTATGAATAAATTCGCGCCGCGGTTCCACTTCATCACCCATTAAAGTCGTAAACATCTTGTCCGCTTCCACTACATCTTCCAAGGTCACTTTGAGAACTGTCCTCTTCTCAGGGTCCATCGTGGTTTCCCACAACTGCGCAGGGTTCATCTCGCCAAGACCTTTGTAACGCTGTATCGAAAGGCCGCGCTTGCCTTCCTTCTGAATAAATTTCAACACTTCCGCCAAATTCTCAAGATAGACGGCAGGCTCTTCCTTTTTCTCTATCTTGTAGAGCATGTCTTTCTTGAAAGTCTCTTTGGCTTTGCCTAACTTGGCGGCCTTAGACCCACTCTTGTCAGAGGATTCCGGGCTATAGTCCTCAATGTCCAAGCCCAGCTTCTCCATTCGCTTGATGGTCTCATAAAGCTCGTCCGCCTCGTAAAACTCAACCAAATCTAATTCCTTGGCAATGGCCGTCTTTTTATCTCCTGCCTTAGCAGCCTCCCCAAGATCAATATCCTTGCCTTTTTTCTTCTCAAACTTCTTAATAATGGCTGCTAATTCGTCATCATTGTATAAAAACTGGTCTTCTCCCTCTACTTTTACCCTATAAACAGGTAATGTTTTGGTCTTCTTATCTCTAAAGCTGATATATTTTGATAGTTCTACTCCACGTCTCTTGACACCAGATGCTGCTTTCTCCAATGATACCAATAGGTTAAGTAGTTCTAGAAGCTTCTTTTCGGCTATTTTTTCTTTATCCTTGGTGCGTATAAGCGTCAGATCCTCACTACCCAATTCGAGAAGAAGCTCGCTCATCTGTTCCTCAGTCTCAATATACTCCTCCCTTTTTCCTCGCTTAATCTTATAAAGAGGAGGTTGGGCAATATAGATATGACCTTTTTCGATCAGGGCATGCATTTGGCGGTAAAAGAATGTCAAAAGAAGCGTCCGGATATGGCTCCCATCGACGTCCGCGTCGCACATGATGAGAATCTTGTGGTATCTGAGCTTCTCGATGTTGAACTCTTCACCAATACCCGTGCCGAGCGCATTGATGATGGTGCAGATTTCCTCGTTGGAGAGCACTTTATGCAGACGCGCCTTCTCTACATTCAAAATCTTTCCCTTCAAAGGCAAAATCGCTTGAAAACGTCGGTCGCGTCCCTGTTTTGCCGAACCGCCCGCCGAATCTCCCTCAACCAGATAGACCTCACAAAGGGACGCATCGCTTTCCTGACAATCCGCCAGCTTCCCGGGAAGCGATCCGCTTTCCAGAGCTCCCTTGCGCCGTGTGAGCTCACGCGCTTTCCGCGCGGCCTCGCGGGCCTTGGCCGCCAGCACCGCTTTTTCAATAATTTTATTGGCAATGCTTGAATTTTCTTCGAAAAATTTTCCTAAGCCTTCATTCACAACAGACTCGACGAGGCCTTCGACTTCGCTGTTACCGAGTTTTGTTTTGGTCTGGCCCTCAAACTGGGGATTAGGGACTTTGCAGCTTATAACAACCGTGAGTCCTTCGCGGATATCATCGCCTTGGACACTGACGTCGTCTTTGACAATACTTTTGCCTTTGCAGTACTGATTAACACAGCGTGTGAGCGCGGACTTAAAACCACTGACGTGCGTCCCGCCCTCGGTAGTATTGATGTTATTGACGAAGCTAAAAATATTCTCCGCGTAGCCGTCGTTGTACTGCATCGCGATCTCAACCTGAACGTCGTCTTTCTCCTTCTCGAAATAAATGACCTTCGGATGAATGACCGCCTTGTTCTTGCTAAGCTCCTGGACGAATGAGACAAGCCCGCCGGTAAAATAGTATTCCGTTTCCTTTTCCTTTTCGTTCCGCTCGTCCTTTAGCGTGATACGAAGGCCTTTGTTGAGGAACGCGAGCTCTCTTAAGCGGTTGGCTAAGATGTCATAGTTGTACTCGATGGGAATGTTAAAAATTTCTTTATCGGCTTTGAACGTGACCTTAGTGCCATTGGTTTTGGATTTCCCAATGACCGTGAGCTTTGTGGCGGTCTTCCCACGCTGGTATTTTTGGTGGTGGACTTTCCCATCTCGCTTAATTTCTATTTCAAGCCACTCCGAAAGAGCGTTGACGACGCTGACACCTACGCCGTGCAAACCTCCCGAAACTTTGTAGCTTTTCTTGTCAAATTTTCCACCCGCATGAAGCATCGTAAGGACGACTTCTACGGCCGGCTTCTTCTCGCCCTTGTGGATATCGACCGGAATCCCGCGCCCATTGTCCGTGACGGAAACGCTGTTGTTGCTGTGAATAACAACATCAATTTTATCAGCATGTCCCGCGAGCGCCTCGTCGACCGAGTTGTCCACCACCTCATAGACAAGGTGGTGCAAACCTCTCACGCCGATATCGCCGATGTACATAGCGGGACGCTTCCGCACCGCCTCCATCCCCTCAAGGACCTGGATACTTTTAGCGCCGTAGTCCTCAGCAGCTTTTTCCTTATCGCTCCCGTTCGTTGTCTCGGACTTGCCTGGCGGATTCAATTTTTCCTCTCGGTCTTTATCGGACTTTTTCATGGATACGACCTTTGGCATCAAAATTCCCCAATTCTAAAATGAATTTCAGAGATTCTATCTTTTCCAAGCGCCCTTTTCAATCCTTTTAAGAGCTGCCTCTTTTTCATCACAAATTCTTGGAGCCACACGGACGTGTCCACACGTACCGTTAAAACAGTTTTGTGAATCCTTAAGGGCCTGGAATGTTCAAACCCGGCCTTCCCTACCAATTCTTTCCAGCAGCCTTCGATATCCTCTTGCGGCCCCTTTTGGCCTTCTATCTGCGCGAAGACGTTTTTAACAATCTCGCTGATAGGTGAAATCTTATTCTTCACCCTTTAACTCACCTGCATGGGGAGAACAATATAGGTGTAATCTTCCCCGCTCTTGATGACCGCAGGTTTTTCAGGATCAATAAACCCAAACTTAATATTTTCATCCACGACATTTTTCAGAACATCGATCAGAAAAATAGGATTAAACCCTATCGCCAGCTCCCCCCCTTTATAATCCACTTCAAGCTCTTCGCGGGCTTCCCCTAGTTCTGGCGTGTTCTTAGTGATGATCATTCTATCTTTCAGAATATTGATCTTGATGGATTGTGAATCCTGATTCGTTAAAATACTAGCCCGCCGCGTAGCCTGTAGAAAATCCTGCGTGTTAATTTTCAATTCTTCTTTTATTTTCTTGGGTATAACCTGTTCGTAGTTGGGGTACTCCCCCTCAATAAGACGCGACGTGATGCTGATAGCACCCAAACTAATTTGTAGTTGATTTTCTTTGAAGTAAAAAATAATTTCCCCTTCTTCCCCTAAATTACGATTTAACTCCTGAATGGTCTTCATCGGCACAATCACTTCTTTTTTAATATTCCCCATCTCAGGGATTTCTTTTTCAATCAAGGCTAATCTCCGGCCGTCCGTCGCCACCAATTTCAGCGCCTTATCCTTAAAACTAAAAAGAAGTCCATTAAGAACGTACCGGGATTCATCATGACTCATCGCAAATGAGGTGAGTTGAATCATATTTTTTAGTGTCTTTTGAGGAATTTTCACCAACTCTATATTTTTACCGCTTGTAGATGAGAATTCGGGAAGCTGCGGGAAATCTTCTCTTAAGAGGCCCATTAAACGAAAATAGCTTTTCCCCGCCTCAATATTCACCGACTGTCCCTTTTTTATAAAGATGTTAATCACCTTATCATTAGGAAGCTCTTTTATAATTTCACTGAATTTTTTCGCGGGTAGTGTAATGGCTCCCTCTTCCACCACCTCACCCTCCACTTTCACTGACACACCAATCTCAAGGTCTGTTGCAGTGAGTCTAATTTCATTCTTCTTCACCTCTAATAGAATATGGGACAAAATAGGCAGAGTACTTTTATTACTAACCGCGTTCTGTACCACTTGAATTCCCTTAAGTAAATTATCCTTTGAGACACTTATTTTCATTTGTCCACTCCGCTGTTGTTATTATTCTTTAAAGAGAAAGATAAATAGTCTTAGTAGTAATAGTGTGAATAGTGGGGTTAACCCACAACCTTATCTAAAATCGAAACTTACAAAAACAATAACTTGTGCATAACCCGGTGGTTATACACAGCCTGATTACTTTTTAACTTCCACCAGTAACTTATCCACAAGCGACTTGGCTTTCGGGTCCCGCTTCATATCTTTTTTTATTTTTTCGTAAGCATGTAAAACGGTTGTGTGATCCCGGCCTCCAAATTGCTCCCCAATTTCAGGAAAAGAAAGCGATGTTAGCTCTCTTGAAAGATACATCGCCACGTGTCTCGGGTAGACCACATTTTGAGTTCTGCGCTTTGCGGTCATGTCGGACGGGCGAACCTCAAAATATTCTGCCACTTTCCGTTGGATTAGGTCAACAGTGATCTTCCGTGTCTCTACGATCAGGTCTTTTAAAACCTCAGAGGCGACGGTCTCATCTACTTCCTTACCTACCAGTTTTGAATACGCGACCACTCGGATCAGGGCGCCCTCTAATTCTCGGATATTGGATTTTATCTTATCCGCGATAAAAAAGGTGACAGAATCAGGGATGTGCAGATTTTCCCTTTCAGCTTTTTTTCTTAAAATGGCCGTGCGTGTTTCAAAGTCCGGAGGCTGAATATCCGTCACCAGCCCCCAATCAAACCGGGAGACAAGTCTTTCCTCGAGGTTATTGATATCTTTCGGGGGTTTATCGCTTGAAACCACAATTTGCTTGTGCGCGTCGTACAGCGTGTTGAATGTATGGAAGAACTCTTCCATAGTCGCTTCCTTGCCCGCGATAAAGTGAATGTCGTCTATCAAGATGCAGTCGACCGTGCGGTATTTTTCTCTGAATTTGACCGTGGTCCCCGTTTTAATGGCATTAATGAGTTGATTGGTGAATTTTTCACTGGTGATGTAAAGAACCTTGGTGGCTGGGTTTCTCCTAAGTATTTCTTGCCCAATAGCTTGCATCAAATGAGTCTTTCCAAGACCCACAGGACCGTATATAAAAAGAGGGTTGTACGCTTTTGCGGGAGATTCCGAAACGGCCATGGAAGCTGCCTGGGCGAAACGGTTGGATGGGCCCACGACAAAGCTCTCAAAGGTGTATTTGGGGTTGAGCGGCTGCTCTGGCTGGGGTACATTGAAGCTGGGTGAGGATGAAAAGCTTAGGGGCCTCTCCTCTTGGCGAGCCGCTTCCTTTAGGATTAAAAAACTAGTCTTAAACGAGGATTCACTCGCCGCCTCTTTCAAAGCCAGTGAAATCATGCTCCCGTAGTGCTCAATGATCCAGTTTTTGAAAAACTCGTCAGGAACACCTAAGAAGAAGTCCTGATCTTTTATTTCTATTGGCTTGATCGGCCTCAGCCAACGCTCATAGACCTGCGGTGCCAGCTCCTTTTGGAGGGAATCTAGAACCCTTAACCAGATACTGTCAATTGATAAATTGTTGTCATTATCCACAGTTTTGGTCCTATCGCTACTTATTAAACTTTATATTGTAATGTTAAGTTATTTAAAATGAACTGCTTATAACAATAAATATTAGACACAGATTTATCGCTTAAATACCACTAATTATCAACAGTTTATCCACAGGACTAAAATTCATCCAAAGATACGGATTTTGGCGAATCTGGCGAGAATTATATCAAGGAGGGGGTGCCTTTGCAAGAGGATTTTAGATTCCCCTTTGACTCTCCATATCCTTGTGTTATAATCCCTGGCTTAATTCAGATTTTATCGCGACTTTACGAAAGGGTCCATGAAAAAAACACTGACTAATAAATCGAATATTAAAAGGTTACGAACGCACGGGTTCAGGAAGCGCATGCGGTCCAAGGACGGACGCGCCGTCATTAAGAGACGCCGTTTTAAAGGGCGCGCCAAGCTTACTGTCTAAAGTTGGCTGATCCCGGTCAAAACAACTGGCTTTCTGTTAAAATTTCAGAATCTCCCAGACCAAGTAATGGCCTCAAAAAAGCGTTGGTTTTTATTTCTATCCCAAAGAAAATCATTCGCTTGGCTGTGCGGCGTAACCGACTGAGGCGTTTGATACGTGAGGGCTTGAGGCGTGGGGGTTTTATTACTGGCAAAAACAAGGTTTACTCAATAAGAGTTGCCTCAGATCCCGGGAAGACAATAGGTTTTGAATCTGTTAAAGCAACACTCAAAGAGTTATTTTAATGAAAAATATTGCCATCTTTTTTATTCTATTTATCTCCAAGTTGTTTAGATTCAACCAGTTAAGAGCATGCCGTTTCACCCCGTCCTGTTCGGAGTACTCCATCCAGGCATTTCAAAATTTCAGCTTTATAAAAGCGCTGTGGCTGATGTTCAAAAGGGTTTCGAGTTGTCATCCCTTTTCGGCAGGCGGGTTTCAACCGCTCGCGCATAACCCAAAAAGGGCTTAAATTCTCCATGGAAAAAAGAACACTGATCGCGATCGCGTTGTCATTTTTAGTATTAGGTTTTTATCCGCTAATTTTAGAGAAGTTCTATCCGGAGTCTAGTAAGAAATCCTCACCGCGTGTCCCCTCCTCTACCTCCGTGGCCTCCAAGAGCGAAGCCACACAGAAGTCTTTTGCGACAGGTCCTTCGGCGGGAAGTGTAGATTTTCTGCCACAGGACGATCTCTCATTTAAAGATAGTAAGTTGAAACTCTTGTTCAACAAGAAAGAAGGGGCTATTCGGGAAATATCCTTTCCAGGGTTTATAGACCAGGTTACTAAAGTTCCTCTGATGCTTTTGTCTCTTGAGAAAGGCGGAAGCGCGCCGGCTTCCCTGCGCTTTTTGGACCCGGCGCTTTCAGCGGACAACGCTTTCTCAAACTATCAGATAAGTCAGCCTACTTCCGGCACAATTGAGGCTCAGGCCGTAGGAAAAGCCCTTAAAGTAACCAAGAGTTATCAGTTCAAAGACGAAAAGTATGCGGGTCAGTTGTCCCTCTTTTTTGAAAATACCTCCGGCGCTCCTTTGGAGTTTCAATACCAGTTATTCGCGGGTTCCGGTATCTTTCCCCGTCATTCGATCGATAGCCAGTACATTGAGGCCAATTTTCATTCGACAGTCGAAGGTAAAAGCGCTCTGCGGCATATCAAGGAAACAAAACTTGGGAAAGCGATTGAAAGCGGAGCCCCCATTGATTGGGTAGCGATTAAGGACAGGCATTTTTCGGTGATTCTCAAGCCAACATCCGACGCGTCTTTTTCCGGTAGGACGGAAGGCCTTGGCAATAACGACTTGAGCGCGTCGCTTGTTTCACAAAGGGTATCCATTCCTTCTGGCGGCTCGCTTCGGCATGATTTTCTGATTTATTTGGGCCCCAACGAGATTGAGGAACTGGAGCCTTTAGGGCTGGGTCCTCTTGTCAATTTTGGCAAGCTTGACTGGATTGGGAAGCTCTTGGTAGGTGGGCTTGAATTACTTCATAAAATTTTAAGAAACTACGGGCTCGCGATTATCGCTCTTACTATTCTCATCAACATCCTTCTTTTTCCTCTGACGCGCGTGAGTTATATGTCCATGAAGCGTATGCAGCTGGTGCAGCCGCAGATCACCAAGATCAGAGAGCAGCACAAGAAAAATCCCGAAAAGCTCAACAAAGAAATGATGGAGCTTTATAAGAAGCACAAGGTCAATCCCTTCGGCGGCTGCTTACCGATGGTGCTTCAGATGCCTGTTTTTATGGCGCTTTACGTCGCGCTTTCCAAATCCGTCATTTTGATCAATTCCAAGCTCTTCTGGATTAAGGATCTCTCTTCCCCCGACAACATTCCTCTCCCCTTTACGTTGCCTTTCTTGGGCAATCAGCTCCATGTCCTCCCGATAATTATGTTGGTGGCAATGGTATTCCAGCAAAAGTTTACACAGATAAAAATGGAAGGCCAGGATCCTACGATGGAAGCCCAACAAAAAATGATGGCGGTCATGATGCCGAT
>CAZDBQ010000107.1:0-3590 GCA_964503765.1 uncultured Planctomycetia bacterium
TTTTCGCGAGTCCGCGGACTTTAAAAAAGATCTCGCAAGGCTCGGGATCCAAGGCCCGGCCGGGATCGTTTCCTATTTTGAGCTCGGGTCGAAAGACGTGAAGGACTACGCAAACGGCGCACGCCTTCACACTGATAATGATCTCTCGCTCGAGTTCAACGCGCCCAAGGCACTATACGCGCAAGGCACCGCTGAGATGATTTTCAACATCCTGAAATCACGCCGCACGGAAAACCTGCCCACTCTCCTCACGGAAAATTGGCCTCCTGAAAAACATGTGGAAGCGATCCTTCAGATCGGCGAGGGGTACCTTGCCAAGGGAGGTGGCGACAGTCTCGGGAAAGCGAAATCCTATTTTCAAAAGATCCTTGAGGCAAATCCGGATAATCCCCGTGCGCTAGTCGGATTGGGACGCGTCGCGTTGCGCGAAGACAAGCTCGTACCGGCCGTTTCTTATTTCGAGAAGGCGGCTTTCCAGGATCCGCCGTCCGCTGAGGCTTACGGCTACCTGGGACTTGCCTATCTAAACGGAGGCGGATACCGCACAGCGGTGGAATATCTCAAAAAAGCTATCGAACTCGATAAAACGAACGTAAATTTTCATCACTGGTCTGCAAAAGCCCTGGGGTGGCTCGGCCTATGGAAGGATTCGGCAGAAGCGTACCGGATCGTCCGGCAATTCAAAGATAAAAGCCTCGACATTGAGGTCGCGTACGCGCGGTCTTTGCGAAATTCAGGAAATCCAGAGGAAGCGATCCAGATCCTTGAAGGGTTGCGCCAAGAATATAAGACACACGGGTCGATCTACACGGAACTGCGGCAGGCTTACGAAGCCGCGGGAAATTTGCCAGGCGCTATTCGCGCGTACGAAGAACTTGTGCTTCTAAATCCCTACTGGTACTCCTACTGGCTTGACCTGACAAAAATGTACGAAAAAACAGGCAACAAAAAAGGCCTTGAGCGCGCGAAGCGCCAAGGCCTTAAAACTCACCCTTATTTTTCAGATTTACGTACCGTCAGCACCTAGTCTGACTAAGCTTCCTCAAATTCTTCTACGTCCACGACCACTTCTTCGGTATTAACCGCCTTGCCTTTGCCGTCCATCTGGCCCTTGATCGCAGCTTCACGCACTTTTAGCGACGCTTCCGAACCGGGCTGGAGGCCACCCTGGATGATAAGGCCTTCTGCCTCGCCCTCACCTTTGTGCATTCCAATAAGGATCCCCTGAGATTCGCTCTTATGGAACGCGTCGACCGCGGCTCCCTCACTGCCGGGCTCGCTGCCGCCTTCGCCTTTGTGATAGGAAGAAACCAGCACGTCGTTCATCTTTATTTTGAGATACTCGAGCGGTTTTTCTCCACCCGATTTCTTATGCATGAGTTCATCCGGCCCGTCGATTTGGGAATCAGGGGACCCGATGAGCTCTCCAACCTCGGGCTTACCAAACGCCGCTTTGATTTCCCCTGTATGTTTATGGAATACGTCAAAACCCTTGTGTTGTGAATCAATAGGGGTAATGGCCTTCGAATCGATGGGGGCAACCACACCCTGGGAATCAATCGGGCCGTCAATCCCACCCTTTATCGCTGGCTTTGAGAAATCCTGCACCTGAACCTTGGCAAAATTAAGGCTCATGTTAGACGCGCCACCCGGCTGAATGTTCGACGGTGCTGGATTGTTCGAACTCACCAGGATGCCTTGCTGTTTTTTCGTTTGATCCATCTCCGCCGCCAGGGCGCCAGAAGCGCTTATAATGAATAAAATTGCAAAACCCGCTAAACCTACGATAAATTTCTTGTTCACGTTTTCGTCCTCCCGTTTAATTCTGCCAGTTAAAAGTTAATCTCTAAAAAGGCTTTAGTCAAATCACTTGGAGTCGTCGTCTTCGTCCTTACCTGAATCGGCTGTTGCCGAATTGTCTTCCGGAGCGCTCTCCGCTTCGCCCTTTGTCGCCGGACCTTCCAGTTCCGTCATTTTCAAATTGACAGTCGCCCTCACCGGTGTGCCGTCCGGCAAAAACAATTTATACTTGGTGGCTGGTTCTTTCTGTTCCCCTTTCTGTTCCGGCACACCAAGAACACTCTCGACCAAGTTTCCGTGCTTTATTGTCGGGTCAAGCGGTTTAGCATAGTCAAAATCGCCGCCTTCATCCTTGTCATCTTCCACATACATCTTCTGGGCCGTCGAAATGGTTCTAAGGCTGCCTAGTGCCGATGTTTCGTTGCCCTCTGCTCTTACTCGCACATGTATAGGCGTGGTCCGTGAAAAACTCACTTTGGGCTCCGGTTCCGTCTGAAGCGTCAGGGTCGTGTCATCTTGAGCCGCGGTCGGCTCTTTGTCATAATCCCTTTCGTCCCCAACTTCGTCCGTCGCGGCGGTTTCTTTCACAGTCAGCGCATCGACTTTCTTGTCCTTTTGCATGACCGCCGGTTCCTTGGAACTGCCATCCATCTCGGGAATGGTCATTTCGCTAATGCGACCTCCCAACTTCGCCCCATCTCCCACCGTCGCCCCCTTTTCATAGCTATCAAACATCAAATCCACAGCCATTTTTTTAGGTTCGGCGGCGGTAAACTCAAGCGTCGGCTCGTCCCCTTCCGCGTTCTTATGTTTTTGCCATGGGACGGATTTATCAACGGACATTTCTTTTGGATTAAAGTAGGCTTCGGGCTCGATATTCGGCTTGCCAAACGCCTTTTGGACAGCACCCATGTTTGGATAAGGAACCGCTACGGGCCCAGACGGTGGGATTTTTGATGTAACCACCTCTGAATCGGCCACTCCGCCTTCGACCGAGACGATCCAACCGGCTTCCTTAGGGTCAGTCTCCAGGGGAAATTTACCCGCCGTGTAACCACGATTCGCCGCCATGTCTTGGCGCATCGCTCCTCCTCCAGGGGTGCCGCCCGACAAGGACTGAAGCGTGAGGGGCTCGATTTGATTTTGTTGGGGAATGGCTTGATTGAAGTTGGAGGTAGAAATTTTGGGTCTCGTGTCTTCTTCAGCCACAACGCGATTCGCCGAAGCCACGAGTGAGATGGAAAGCACCCCGAAAACGAAGACTAAACCAACACGCGAGCTTTTCATACAGGTCCTCGCTAGTTTAAAGAAACATCAGCAGAGGATATTAAATTGAGGTATACAATCCGTCGGCTCAGGAAGCTCCTGGGCACGCTCTACCTGCTGATCATAGGGGGGAAATCCAGGTTGGACTTGGAGTAATTGGTCCAAACGGCTGTTCACGTTGACCAGGTTAATGTCCCAAGGCCTACCAAAAAGCCCCAAGCCCTCGTCAATTCTTTGGTCTTCCATGTAAGGATAGGACGCCGACTCAGCCCCCGCCAATCCCGCGCTCAGCACGACAAAAAAAGCCCCCAACACCAATGCCAAAAAGTGACGCACCCCACCCCTCCTCTCGCCCAATTCAGGCTTAAACATAGTAGCTGAACGTCACACCAAAAGTCTGCCTGTCATATCCCGAAAATTCAAGACTTGAGTCAGCCGTCGTGTAATTGTAGCTAACCACCACCATCAGGTTGGGATTCCACAGCGGCCGGGAAAGAGACGCCGAAACGCTCAAGGAAGCGTCC
>CAZDBQ010000108.1:0-6512 GCA_964503765.1 uncultured Planctomycetia bacterium
CGGGTCCCGGAAGCCCTCCGTCCGGTAGTGAAAACGAACCGGGACGCCATCCTGAGACTTCTCGAGGACCCCGCCGCCCTCCGGCGGGAAGCCTATCTGGCATGGGAGAAGGCTCTTTCCCAGGTTGCGAACAACTGGGACGTTCATGCGGCCGAAGCGCGGCAGAGGGGCAAGGAGCCGGCCTGGATCAACGATGAGGACCTCTCGGCAACGGTACGCGAGGCGATCCTCGAGGCGGATCTCCCCGCGGCCCTCATGGCCATAGAAGCGTGGAGGGAGGAATGGCTGAAAGCGCTCGGACCGTTTTGAAAGCGCGCAGGATCGGCCAAAACCACGAAACCACGGAGTACTTGCCTTCGAGAACAGCTTGCGATGAGGCTCTAGACCTGTGATTCTCGTGTTTGGCTACGGACAATCGTCGTAAAGCGTTCGAAGTCAGCTCTTTCCCTTCAACCTTCGTCTCCGCGATCCACTTCTCCCGCTCGGCCCTGGGAATACTGGCTCTTGGTTATGCCAAGCGCAGAAAGTGGGTAGCAGCTTGCGACTCCACTTTCTTGCCAGTTCCCCTGGAGCCTTGCTGCTTCGGCATTGCCTTCAGCAGCTCCCCAGCTTTGACCTCCGCCCGAATACGCAGCCCCTGAAGCTGGTTCACAAGCTGCAGCTCCTTCCCAGCACGCTTCGCCCAAAGCGCAACGGCGGCCGCTTGATCCATGTCGATCAGCCGATCCGCCCCCAAGAGGAAAACCAAGGTCTTGTCTTCAGGCACGCTCAGAAAGCCCCGCTGCCTTTAAAAACTTGCGCGAGGCCATCAACCGGACTCGTCGCTGTGAGTACCTTGAGGAGTTTCGATTACCCCACGGGCACTGTACATCCTTTTGACAGAAACCGATTTGGCTTGTTCCGAATACAAGTGCCCTCTTGTAATCGGCGGCTCGGAAAAGCATCTTTAGCCTCATTGGTTGGCAGCCTGGAGGCAACTGGGTACCGCAGGGCAGTGCTTCTCGGTTTCTCACCGCCTATCTCAATGTTCTTTGGTTGAACTCCTACCCGTAATCTTTCTAGGGTTGTCCTATGAAAACGCTCTTCTTGTCCCTGGTCCTCTGGCCGGTTGTTCTTGTCCAAGCCGCGTTTGCTCCACCTGCATTAGCGGATACTGCGTGGGTATTCACCGTCCACCGTAAGACGAACACCAAGCTACAGGATGATTACATTTTTGCCATCGTCTTCCAATCCAACGGATTTTTTTGGACGACCGATGCAAGAGGAGACGCCTGGAACCTCAAGCGTGTCGTCGTTACCGGCACATGGTTCCAGAAGAAGAATAAGCTCACCTTGATCCCCGACCAGCGCACTATCGCTCTCAATGAAGAGTTTTATGACTTCCACATCGTTAAATGGACAATCAAGGCGAAAATCGGGAAAGATGGCCTAGTACGATGGAAGGAATCGTTCAAAGCAATTTACCTTGTCGGGTCCAAAAAAAAAGCGTTCTCCTACAAAGCAACAGGAATTGGAGCGCAGTTCTAAAAGTAAAACAAAGCTTCTATTTCCTCCAAGCTTCTTCCAATGGAATTGACCCATGGCAAAGAACGCGGCGCGTGTACTTGCTGGCCTCTTCATCTTCCTCACTCTTGCAATTGATGGAGAGAAGGTCTGGAGTGCTCCTGGTAGATACACCTTGACCGTGATCAGGACGCCTGAGGATATCTACAATACGGCCCGTGCCATTAACAACTTGGGCCAGGTCGTCGGGTCTGGCCAAACTTTTAGAGGTAAAAGCTACTCCTATCTTTGGGAAAACGGGGCCATGACCATTGTGAGTGAATCTTTCGGGGTCGGTGTGCTGGAGCTCGTGGACATTAACAATCTGGGCCAAGTCGCCTTTGTCAGCCGCCTCGACGGCACCAACCGTATCGGGATCTGGGAAAACGGGATCACCACAGTGGTTTTGGAAGCTCTACGCGCCTCCCCTACAGCAATCAACGACAATGGTCAAATAATTGGCTTCAAAGCCGATGAAGCGGGAAACTACACAGGCTTCCTTTGGAGTCGAGAACAAGGACCTCTTGATCTTGGAGTGCTTCCAGGTTGTAGGGACTGCATTCCCATAGCGTTCAACGAGAAGGCCGAAATCATTGGGGGGTGCTCGTGTGAGCGGCCTTTTCTTTGGAGGGACGGTGTGATGCACAACCTGAATGATCTCACCCAAGGCATGCCGCTACCGGGACTACCTTTGGCGCTTGAATCTGCGTGGGCCATTAATGACAAAAGTCAGATTCTCATTAGACAGCGGAATGAGTTTGGCCACCAATTCTCGTTCCTGTGGGAAGATGGCCAGCTTACGGACCTGGGAGGAGTTTTCCCTTTTCCTAATACTCGCGCGTTGGCCATCAACAACGCGGGTGAAGTGGTGGGTCAACTGGAGAGCCAGGGGACTTCCGCTGGTGGGCACCCTTTCATTTATGATCCCGTGAAGGGCATTCAAGACCTGGCCACTCTTGCCGGCCTTTCGCCTGGAGACATTCACATTGTTTCTGCCGAAGATATTAACGATCTTGGACAAATCGTGGGAGTGGGAGATGGCTTGAACGGGAGGGTATCGTTCCTCCTTACGCCACTTTCCGAGCTTCCGGTTCCGGAAATCAGGTTTATCCGAGCAGACGCAAACGGAGACGCACAGCAAGACATTGCTGGCCCAGTGCGCATTCTCCTTTATCTCTTCGGCGGGATTGCCCCGAGCTTATGCCTGGATGCGCTCGACGCTAACGACGATGGTCACGTTGACATCGCTGACCCGATCGGGCTTCTTGCTTACCTTCTCCTTGGCGGAATCGCACCGCCTGAACCACTTCAAGCCTGTGGTCTCGACTCGACGGAGGACGAGTTGGGCTGTGAAGAGTATTCGCCTTGCAGGGAGTGAAGAAGTACAGACGGCGTGTATATGTAACTTGCCGAGCTTCCTCGTTTCGCCGCGCCACGGCTGCGGCTTGATCTGATAGCACAAGAGGCAATCTGGCCGGCTTCAACGCATTTATTAGACGCTTCGCTGAAGGCGGTTTTGGACGCCCTACACGATGTGAACGACTAACGCGCCCATCGCGGTTTAAGTTTCTGCGAATGGGAAGACCCCATCTTGTGGACCCCGTACTTTTCCTCCAAAGTAACACGATGTGACTTTGGGTCTCCGCCTAAGACACAGGGCTAGATAGGAAATGCAGGAAATGCCAACGTCATGGGCTGCGGACGGCTCTTACCCAAAGCGTAACCGTTCACAGCTAGAAATGGCAGGATGGTGGCTCCTGGGTGACAACGCGACGGATGTGACCCGAGGGGCCGAAGGCAAGTCGGCGCACGAAAGGCTGCCGTGAACCGGGTGAACTTGAGATGTTCAACCTGTGTCGAGAGCCACAGGCTGGATGGTGAGGAGGGAAGGAGTTGGTCGGTTCGCGAAGTAGGCTTTTATGGTTTCCAGGATGAAGTTGAACGCCGATCTTCCTTGCTGTGCGCAAGTCGCCATGACCGTCCAGAGGCGTTCGCACGACATCCTGCCGCGTTGGCTGCGGGTTCCTTGGGTGACCACTCGATCGATCACAACGAACCGTATCGCCTGTTCCGCGAGATTGTTCGTCGGCTGAATTCCGGGCGTCGTGATGAATTCGAAGTACGCATGACCGTGCTTGCGGAACCGTTCCGCCATGTTCTGGGCTTCGCGTGTCACGGGAACGTCATCCACTGCCATGGCAATGATCGCCGAGCACTGGCGCTCCAGCCTCTTCTTCAGCCTCTCGGAGGGCTCGGCCTCATGCTGGTGGAAGATCCTGAAGAGGCCACGCAGGCCCTCCAAGAGGCGCTCACCATAGGCGACGGTTACGGGAGAGCGCAGCGTCGTCAGGTAGCGTACGTCTCGGATCAGGTGCGCGAGGCAGAACTGGACCAGAGCGTCCACCGCTTTCATGTACTTGCGATACGCGGAGAAGTAGTCGCAACCCAGCACGCCGTCAAACTCCCGCCCGAGGAGATCGAAGAGGACGTCAGATCCGCGCGAGCCTGCAATCTTGAAGAAGGTGAATGCCTCGGCTCGGAAGCACCAGGTCCAGAACTTCTCGCCGTTTTCCTTGTGCCCGGTCTCGTCGACATTGAGCTTGGCTTCGAGCGGCAAGCGCTCCAGGAGC
Organism: uncultured Planctomycetia bacterium; assembly: GCA_964503765.1. Classification (GTDB taxonomy): domain Bacteria; phylum Omnitrophota; class Gorgyraeia; order 2-02-FULL-51-18; family 2-02-FULL-51-18; genus CAZDBQ01. Next base: position 4,173 of record CAZDBQ010000108.1, read on the forward strand.
TCGTTATACGCGGCCTCGAGCGCCTTGCTGACCTTCTCGACTACTTTCCTGAGCTGCCCACGGGAGATCGTGATGCCAAGGACGTCGCGCAGGTATTTGCGGATGGTGGAGAAGCTCGCATGGCAGCCGCACTTGAGGTACGCGACCACTGCCGTCAAACGGGGCCCAACCAATCCTCCCCGCTCGATTTCAGGCGGGAGAGGAGCTGTATGCTTCCTCTGGCACCTCTCACACCAGTAGATCAGTCCGCGATGCTCATCAATCCGCAAAGGTTTCTTTTCGAGTTCTGCCTGTTGGATCACACGGGGATCGTCGTCGATCAGCTCAACCGGCCCCCCGCAATCCGGACAATCTTCCAGGGTGTGTTCGTGAACTTTGTCCACCTGCTCAGGCGTGAAAGGGCTACGCTCGTGCTTTTCATGACCCGGCTGACCTCCCCTGTTTCTACCACGCCGCTTTCGCTCGCGCGGAGGTTTCACAATATCGCTCGACGGCGGCTTGGAGGAAGTAGAGGAGTCCTTCTTCATTTTGGCGAGCTTAGCCTCGAGTTCCGCGATGCGATTGTCTCTCGCAGCGATCGTCGCCTTGAGTTGGGCAATCAGCGCATCCTGCTCAGCAATCCGCTTTTCGAGACGTCGAACGGCTGCCAGGAGTTCGTTCTCGACACTCCTCTGCATGCAAAGAATATCGGCACATCAACCCCGCGAACTTTACTGGAACCAACAAAAACCTATGGAGCCTCATTGATGATTGGCGCTTCTGGCGGCAAAAGCGTCCACCAAGACGGCTGTGCCTTCGGTTCAGACTACGTGAAGCACGTGACTAAAGGAAACCAACCTGTGAACGGTTACTTCCCCTGGGATTGAGTCTGCCCCTGGTCCGGGCCTTGCCCTCGGGGGGAGCCTTCGCCGTAGCCGCTATGAATCGAGTCCACGACCTTCATGCCATCGACGACTTGGCCAAAGGCTGAAAAGCCCATCCGGTCGAGCGACGTGTTGTCCTTGAAGTTGATGAAGAACTGAGTCGAGCGAGTGTTCGGGCCAGAAGTGGCGAACGAAACAAACCCTCTCTTGTTGGACTGCTTGACCGGATCGTCCTTGATGTTCGCCGAGCGCCACTTGGCGCTCACCTTGGGGTCGCCATGGATTCCGAACTGGGCCATGAAATCGGCGATAACCCGGAAGAAGGCCAGATCACTGAAGTAGCCGATCTTCACCAGATTGTAAAAGCGGTCGGCGCCGAGCGGGGACCACTCGCGGGTGACCTCGATGACAAAGTCGCCTTTGGTCGTCTCGAACTTCACCTGAAACTTGTCGGGCGCCGTTTCGTTGGCTTTGCTCGGGTCGAGGAGCGCGGGGTGCGGTTGAGTGGCCTTTGATGATTCGGTCCCCTTGGTTGATTCGGGCACTTTTTTCTCCTCTTTCTTTTTTTCTTCGTCTTTCTTTTCGTCAAGCAAGGCCGCTTCCTTCGCGTTCAAGCTACCGGGGTAGCCCGCGAAGAAGATGGGAGCCAACAAGGCCCACGCTCCCAGGAAAACGATCCGATCTACTTTGTTCCAGTTCGTTGCTATCATGACTTCTCCGAAAAACAAAAGGGCTTTCCTTCGATTTACCGTCCCCAAGTACTTTTGAGGACGACTAAATATATGCAACAGCCCGGCTTTCCACAAGGACCCCCCTCTTCCTCTGCGAGCCACGAGACCTTCGATCGACCGCGACGACGTTCACGGCGTCCGAAAGGCAGCACTGGGAGTAGGAGGCGCAGCCGAGCGAGTCAGCCGTCGCGTCCATCCCGCAGCGGCCGAACGGCTCCGGGGGAGCTCTGCCGCCGTTGAAGAGGAAATTGAGGCCATAAACACCGTCAGAAATGTCGCGTCAAGCCAGGAAGGCAGGAGACGAGCGCTGAAAGGACGACGAATCCGAGCGCTCTCCTGTTCACCTTTCCTCTCCCCTCCACGGCCGGTACCTGTAGTGCGTGATTCGTTCCGTGTTGGGCCGAAGGACGGTGACCTTCGGCCGGAGAGCCCCACGATCCCTCAAGAAGTACGCGATGAGGAGCCCCGCAGCAAAGCCACCGATGTGAGCCCACCAGGCGACGCCCCCGGTTTCCGTCGAAGTCACCGTGAAGGCGCCTTGAAAGAACTGGAGGAGGAACCACACGCCAAGAAACAACGGCGCGGGCAAGACAAGGATCTCGAAGAAGAAGAAAATGGGGATCAGGGTGAGGACCTTCGAATGGGGGTAGAGAAGAAAGTAGGCTCCCATCACCCCGGCGATGGCGCCACTTGCGCCAATCGTGTTCGCAGCGGTCCCGCCAGCCAGCGCCGTCGGCGGCGCCGCC
>CAZDBQ010000109.1:0-15744 GCA_964503765.1 uncultured Planctomycetia bacterium
AACACTGCCCCTTTCTTATCCACCAGTTTCCAGCTTGAGCTTCCCGGCTCATGGATAATCTCGGTGATTTCTTCTCCGAGCCTCAAGGACCCCGCGGGAAGATGAGACGCGATGGCCTGCGTTAGGGTTTCCATGCCCTCAAGGTAGGACAAAAAAAGACTGTACCGGGGGCCACTGACGTTTTTGAGCTTTTCTCCCCCAGTTTTCGACTCATGAATAAGCCCCCGGATAACGCTGCCATGCTTTTCCTCTAAATTAATAAAACGCGGCATTGTTTCAGAAAGGCTTAAACTTTCAGGGTCCCCGGAGTAAACACCGGCAACCATTGGCTGCCCCACCCGATCGAGCGCTTCTTTTCCAAATCTTCGGCGGATAAAAGATCCCACGGATTCATCCCCATCGGATTTTTTTCGTGGAACACACCATTCCGCCGCCATCCGGAGCTTTCCCGGCAAAGAAAAAAGGGGCGATTGGAAAAAGGCCCAAAGGTCGGTAGGGGCTATGAGATAAAAGCCTGCCGGAAGCCCGATGAGCCGGCCACCCCTCGCGACAAAAACTTTTCTGTTTTGGTCCTCCGTGTTGATTATTTTTGAATCAATGCCAAGCCTCTTTGAGAGATCAGACACCGAGGACTTTTCCGAAAGAAAGGAATCAGGGCCCCTTTCCAGAAGAAAACCTTCTCTTTTCTCCGCCTGAACGATTCCCCCACCCGCCCGGGAACTGGATTCAAAAAGGAGGATCTCGAGTGCTTCCTTTTTCTCTTTGGCAAGCTCTGCAAGCCTGTGAGCGCAGGCAAGTCCGGAAACACCGCCTCCAATAATCGCGACCCGTTTCATTGATTTAAACCTCCCAATAGGCCTCAGTTTATCTTAAATTAAAGTAAAAGTTGAAAAAAACAATCAGATTACCCATAATGGTCCATCTATGAATATCGTGAAAATCCTGGGGTCGCTCTGGTTCGCCGTTTTTCTGATGGCTTCTCTCGTAATCATTCTCATCGTGTCCACTTCGCTCGAATCCGCCTACGGCACACCCTTTGTTCAGAAATTTTTTTACCGTGCCGGTTGGTTTGACGTTTTTTTAGCGGTGCTGGCCGTGAATATCTTTTGTTCCACGCTTGTTCGCTACCCTTTTAAAAAATATCAGATCGGCTTTGTCATCACCCACATCGGTATTTTGACGGTCTTGGCCGGCGCGCTCTTAAGCCGCCTAACGGGAGTCGAAGGCCAAATGGCTCTCTACGAAGGCGAGCATCAAAATACCATTCTTATGGAAGGATACGAGCTCATTGTCCGCAAGCCTAATGGCCAAACGAACAAGCTCGATCTTAAGCCTTATTCGGGGACAAAACCCCGGCGGCTTGACGTTTCGGACAAGCATTCCGAATTCTTCGTTTATCAGGTTCTCGAGAACGCGGTGGAATCAATCGATATTAAGGACGGCGCGCCTGGGGATTCTCCGAATCGTGCCATCCAATTCACGCTGAAAAGCGAAATGGCGGGATTCGAAGAGTCCCTTTGGCTTGTTGAAAAAAATCCTTTTAATCCTCACTCAAGCCGCATCTCCCTGGGCCCGGCCTTTATCGAGCTTAAAAATAAAAAGCCGGAAAAGCTATCAGCCCCGGAAGCAACGGATTCTCCCAGCATTCACATCCGCCAACAAAACACGGGTAAGGAGCTTTGGATTGATTTAACGAAACCGCCACAAAGCCAAATCCCGCTGAGTGACAGCGGCCTGACGCTCTCAAATATTCACTATTACCCGGACGCCAGAGTCGAAGGTAGCCAATTGGTCAACATTTCGGACAAACCCCTCAATCCGGCGGTTACCTTCGAAGTCTCTGACACCAATGGCCACAAAGAAAAACACACACGATTCGCTCTCTTCCCGGATTTTGAATCCTTGCACGGTAAGAACCGCGAAAATCTCTTCGGCCTCACGGTTGAACTTTCCGTTCCCTCCCTGACGTCTTCCCAAGGCACGTCAGGCGGCCCGAGCCTTGTTTTTTATCCCGAGAATAAAAAATGGCTCTATCAATCAAGCTCGTCGAAGGGCGAAACTGCCGGCGAAATTGAGACCGACAAAACTTATCCCGCTGGATGGATGGATTTCTCATTCAGCGTTGAAAAGCTCCTTGAGCGCGCGGTCGTTTCAAAAGAAATCACACGAGCTGAGGGTTCGAATAAAGGACAGGCAGGCGTGCAACTTTCAGCCACACATGACGGGAAGGCAATCGGCAAGGAGTGGGTTTTTCCTGAGAATCCAGCGAAATTCAAAACTCCTACCGGTGAGGTCATCGTATCGGTAGGCCTAAAAACAGCTAAAGTTCCGTTTATCTTGAGCCTGAAAGATTTCAGAAAAGTGGACTACCCCGGCACACAGAATCCCGCCTCGTTCGAAAGCGACGTAATACTGCGTGATCCCAAAGAAAATTTGACGCTAGAGAAAACAATCAAAATGAACAAGCCTCTCGACTATAAAGGCTACAGAATTTTTCAGTCTTCGTATGCCCAGGACCCTCAAGCAGGTGAAGCGTCTGTTTTCACTGTCGCAAAAAACCCCGGTATTTTTCTGATTTATGGCGGCGCGTGCACGATACTGGTAGGCGTCATCTTCCTTTTTTATCTGCACCCATTTTTTAATGGAGAATCAAAAAATGGCGAGGTTTAAGCCCGGGCGATTGCCCATCTTGTTCTTTGCGGGTCTCTTCTCTATGGGGATTCTTCTCTCCGGCTTTGAAAACAGGCATTCGTCAGTCGAGTCTGCCAAGTTTATCCCTATCCAGCACAACGGCCGCGTCAAACCCTTCGATTCTTTCGCCAGGCAAACACTCAAGCTCATCACCGGCGCTGAAACGTGGCAAAAAAAAGAACCCACCCTTGCCCTACTCGACGCGCTCGCCGAAAAAGACAAGATAGGCGAGATGAAATGGATACGCCTTGATTATCTGGAGCTAAAGGAAGCGCTGGGACTTCCCAAAGAGGAACACTTCTTCTGCCTGGCGGACATTCTTCCCTCTCTGGAAAAAATCAAAGCCCTCGTGCGAAGCTCACAGGCCAAACGCGCTGATGACATGCGCCCCAACAAACTAGAACAAAAAGCAGAGACGCTGCTGACCCAATACATGGTCACGAACCGGCTTGTCTCTGGTGAAATTATTACAGTGATCCCGGCTTCCCAAACCTCCGGCTGGGCGTCCCCTTACAAGCTTGATTCTGACCTTGCCACTGATTTTAAGGAACTGATCGCGCTATACCGTGGCGGCTCCTTTCAGAGATTTGAGGAAGAAACGGCTGCCTGGATTCAAAGAACCACGTGGACCTCCAAAGAAATCTCCGCTGAGAAAATTTTCCTTGAAGTGCTTTATTTTAAAATAAGACCCTTTGAATGGGCGGCGGTCGCCTACCTTATCGCCTTCGCGTTCTTGTCCGTCTTCAAACGCATGAAGACTCTCATTCTTTTTGGCTTTCTTTCGCTCTTCGCGGCGATCTTTTTTCACACGGCGGGAATTCTTTTCCGTGTCATCATTCTTTCGAGGCCCCCCGTATCCAACATGTATGAATCCATGATTTTTATGAACTGGGCGGTGATGGTCTTCGCGCTCGTCTTTTCGCTCATCAAGAGAAGCACTCCGGCGCTCATTGCCGGATCCATGATCAGCGCGCTTGTGATGATTTACGGTAATCTACTTCCGATTGACGCAAGCCTGGATGTCCTAGTGCCGGTCTTAAGAAGCAACTACTGGCTCTCGATTCACGTGATGACGATTGTGTCCAGCTACGGCGCTTTCGGGCTTGCGATGGCCCTCGGGCACCGGCATCTTTTTTGCGCCGCGTTTAACAAATTTTCCAAAGATGCCGAAGAAGAATCAGCACAGCTGATCTACAGGGTCATACAGCTAGGTATACTCCTCATCGGAACAGGCACGGTGCTTGGCGGCGTGTGGGCCAACGAATCCTGGGGCCGGTTTTGGGGATGGGACCCCAAGGAGACCTGGGCCCTCATTACTTTCTTAGGTTATTTGATTGTGGTTCACTTAAGATACACCAAGAAACTTAATAACTTCGTGCTCTCCCTGTGCTCGGTAGTCGGCTTTCTTCTTGTCCTCATGACCTGGTACGGGGTGAATTTTGTTCTGGGGCGGGGATTGCACAGCTACGGCCAGGGAGCGGGAGGAATGGCCTGGGTCGTCTATTTCCTCATTTTTGAAGCGCTGTTTTTAGGGTTTATCGTGTATAAAAAAACTTCACTACGGAGCGCCTAGCTCAATTTTAGGCTCTATTCCACTCCCACTAAACTGTACCAAAGGTGGGAGTCGAACCCACAACCTCGTGAGAGGATCGGTTTTTGAGACCGACGCGTATGCCAGTTCCGCCACTTTGGCTTAAAAGGGGGATTAAAATGGTGGACCTGAGCGGTCTCGAACCGCTGACCTCCTCAATGCCATTGAGGCGCTCTACCAGCTGAGCTACAGGCCCGAAAGCGTCAATCCTATAGGATAAAACTCAGGCTGTCAACAACCCCTCCCGAGCGAATAAAGCAGGAAGATGAAGAATAAACCGGAAACCCAATCCTAATGGACGCCTATTAGAAAACCGGCTAAGGCGATGGAGATTCCGCCGGCCAATACCGCGAGAATTGTGGGGCGCGGGTGATGTTTGATCGCTTCGCTTAAAAGCGCGTGGATTACAAGAAAGAGAAAGCCGCCTCCCACATGGCCCAGCACGTACCCTAGCCATCCGGTAGCGCCTGGCGTCAACGCCAGCCACCCGACCATCCCGCCCGCTATCGTCGTAACGCCTTCAAGGACGACGCAGATTAAAAAGGACTTTCGTAGACTCATTCCCGAGCCACGCGCGACTAGCGTCAGAGCCATTCCTTCGGGAAACTTATGATAGGCGACCGCGAGGAAAACCATCGTTCCTATCTGGGAGGCCGTGAGATAGCCGCTGTAAATCGCGAGGCCATCCATGAAGCTGTGAACCGCCAAAGCGACGAGCATGGCGATCGTGATCGCCTTGAAATTCATTTCAGTGTGCGTGGCCGCGCAGGCGGGACAAATATGAAAAACAAACTTCGTGATCAGAAAAAATAAAAGATAGCCGGATAAAATACTGACTAAGCCTGCCGGCCACCCTATTAATTCTACCGTTTCAGGCAGAATATCCAATAAAACAACCGCCAGAAGCGCCCCCGCCGCGAATGAGATCAGGACACACAACCATAGATGGCTCACTTTTTTAAAGCTTATAGCGACAAAGGCGCCCAAGGCAGCCATGCCAATCGCAAGGAGCTCTCTGATAAGTATGAACTGCCAAACACTAAGTTGGGTAAAATCAATCATAAGTGATTAGAGGGGGCGGGCACAGACTGCCCCCTGAGGAAGTTTAGTCCTACTAAATTATTGAAAAATTGCTTTAGGCGATTACGATCTTCTGCCGCGGACAGTCGCTTCGGCTCTCTGCCAATCTTCCTGATCGTGGCCGTGCTGATAACCGCGCTCGACAAAGAATTGGTAGGCGAGTCTTTCTGTTTCTTGCTGCAGATTGCTACCGTTCTTAGATGACGTCCTGCTAGTCGTTTCCCTGCTTTGAGTTGCCGCTATTTTTGCCATTTCTGAATCCTCCACTTGTCTGGATATTCTCACAAAAGTGGAGCCAAAAATCAAGCGCTAACTATCTTTCTAAAATACAAGTCGAGTTTTTCCTCGAAACCCTCAAAATCCTTTGTCTGGTAGGCGAATTCAAAAGTCTGGTCTAGCGTTGAAAAATAGAGCACTCCCCTTTTGGGGGCCTCTCCGTAAAGTTTTTTAAAAATAAGCGCGTAGAGGCCGAGCTGAAATTCATACTGCCCGGCCAGTGACGCGAGCTCTTTAGGGGCGATCCGGTTAGTTTTATAATCGAGAATCACCCATGCCCCGTCCTGCGCCTGATAGGCAAGGTCCATCTGTCCTTTCAGGATCCCGTATCGCGTCTTATAGATGAACGGGAGTTCCGGGTAGCAACGCTTCGCCTTTCGCAGAGACGCCCCCCAGTCGCCGTTCCAGAATTTCAAAATGCTTTCCGTAATTTCTTTTCTCTCCGCGGGACCTAGCGGGTACAGAAGCCGGGGGGTGAAAAAGGCCTTTATTAATTTCTTAGGCCGCTTGGCTATCAGAAATTCCATTAGCCTGTGAAACACCGTCCCGTACTCGTTTCGCGGCGTGTCATCCGTCTCATCACCTTCTTCCGCTACGGGCTCTTCCCTTACAAGGACCCTCCTTTTTCCCACGTCTGTCAGGGAAGCCAGCAGAAGATCAGTTACCGTATGGTCCTCCGTCTCTTCATAAGGCTTTTCAACTGGCTTCAAACGGTTTTTTAACTCCTGGGCAGCTTTTTCATCCCACGGAAGCCCAAACTTTTTTGCGGCGGTCTCCGTGAGAGGTTTCTCATTCTCGAGAAGCTCACGAATCAGGGCTTGTCTTTCAAAGGATTCCTCGGAAGGTTTCACGTTCCCGCCTTTACCCTGGGCCTTGAGAAGCTTTATCTTCATCCCTTGGAATTCAATCTCTTCTTCGCCAGACTTCACCGCCTCTAAGCCGACAATAGCCGCCACCTTTTCCATCCAGGTGCGGCCTTCCTCTTCGTCATCGTTCTTTGGCTCATTCGCCAGGAAACCGGAAAGAATTAAATGTTCTTTGGCGCGAGTCATCGCCACATAGAGCAGCCTGTCGCCCTCAGCCTCCTCCTTCTTTTTACGGTCTCTTTGAATATCCTGATAAGTGAAATCAGGAAAGAAAGTCCCGCTGGACGCATCTTTTAATCGGATTCCAAATCCCTCTTCCTTGGAAGCGATAAAATACTGCCCACTACCCTTCTTTGTCCCGCTGCCCATATCCGCGACAATAACACAGGAAAATTCGAGGCCCTTCGCGCCGTGTACCGTCGAAAGGGTCACGCCATTGCCACCCTCACCGTGAATCCTGGCCTCAGGCTCCGTGACTTCCTGCTCCGACATATTCTTAAGAAAACTGATGAAATCCTGAATCCCAAAAATTCCGCTCTCTTCCAGTGACCTAGAAATCTCAACCAGCTTTTCGACGTTCGCCAGCTTCTGCCGGCCTTCGGAACCCACGAGGACCTTGGACTTGTAATCCGTGCGGTCAAGGATAGTCTCAATAAGCTCTGACAATTTGAGCCGGTCCTTGTTTTCTCGTAAATAGCAAAGCAGCTCTTCAAAAGCTTTAAGTTTTACGCGGTCCTCTGGCGAAAGCTTGTCCATGCGTTCACCCTGCCCCAGCGCGGCGCTGAGCGGTGACTGCCTGTCTTTTTCCTTCGCGCCGCGTGCCAGCCAAAAGAGCGCGTCATCGGTGATTCGCACGAGCGGCGATCTAAAGACACCGGCCAGCGGAATGTCCTGATTCGGGTTTTCGATCACCTTAAGAAAATTCACGATGTCCATCACCTCCGGCTGCTTGTAAAACCCATGTCCCCGGTAAGTGAAATAAGGAATTTGAAGATCGGACAATTCCTTTTCGTAAAGATGCGACGCGGTGCTCTTTCTCAGTAAAATGGCGATGTCCCCGTACCGGAGCGGGCGGGTCCTCCCACCCTTCTCTTCCACCTGAAAGCCAGAATCGACAAGCTCCTGGATACGCCGGGCCAAGATCCTCGCTTCTACCACGCGCCCCTTTTCAAGGGTGGCTGCTTTGCTGTCCTCTTTCGTGATGCACAATAACTCAACCGAGTGCGGCTTCTTTGATTTAAAAATCCTCTTAGCCTTCAGAGGCTCAAATACGGCGACGTCCTTTAGAAGACGGCTAGACACCTCGTTTACAAACCGCAGAATCTCTTCCCTCGAACGGTAGTTTTCACTCAAAATAATTTTCTTGCCGCGGCCGCCCTCGGCGCCCGACTGAACCTCATTCTTAAAAACATCCGGGTCCGCTCCGCGAAAACCGTAAATCGACTGCTGGACATCGCCCACCAGGAAAACATTATCTTCCTTTTTCAAAAGCTCAATAATCGCCGCTTCGAGGGGGCTGGTGTCCTGATGTTCATCGACTAGGATGCAGGAGAAAAGATTTTGGTAGCGAGTCCTCACGGCCTGCCTGGCGGGTTCAGAACCGGCCAAAAGCTCATGCGCCAGATAAAGAAGGTCTTGGAAATCATAACAGGCCAAGTCCCTTTTTTCGCCTTCATAGAGCGTCTTAAACCGCCAGAAGACCCTCAAAAATTCTTTCTTCATCTCCACAGCCATTCCCTGAATCTCGAGGCAAACCCACTCATCCAAGAGCGCGTGAAGTTCTTCCACGGCCGCTTTAAATCTCGGAGAACGCTTGTCAAAAGACTTTCTCAGCGCCAAAACAGAATGGATACCCTCCCAGCCACCGACGGCCTTGCGTTGGAATAACTCAAGCAGTCTTGGGGAAGCCTCCGTCAATTTCTCGCGAGTGGACGACGCGGGTTCTTTTTCCAGCCTCAAAAGGAATTCCCGCAGGCTCTCTACAATTTTTTTAACCGCCCCTTTCTTCTCCGCCGCCAGCGGCCGGCATTCAAAGAGTCTTTCAGGCGCTGCCAACGCGCGGCTCATGTCGTAAAAACGTTTGAAGGTGCTCCTCACGTTTTTTTCATCAAACTCTGCCAAGATCTTAAGCCAGGCGTCACTGCCGGCCTCTTCCTCAAAAAGCGCGTCCATCACGCGTTCCATGACGACCTCGGATTCCCCCGTTCCGAGAATCCTAAAATACGGGTCGATCCCGCTTTCGATGGGGTTTTCCTTTAAAAGACGCGCGCAAAAACTGTGGATGGTACTGACGTAGGCATTTTCAAGTTTTCGTCTAAAATCACTGAGGCCTCTTTGGTCGCAGGCAAGGACAAGCCGGCTTTTCATTTCGTTGGCGGCCTTTTCCGTAAAGGTGATGGTGAGAATTTTTTCCGGTTCGATATTTTTTTTTGTAATGGCGTGAAGAAAACGCTCAACGAGAATGGTCGTTTTCCCGGACCCCGCTCCCGCCAGCACGTAGACATTCCTGCCAAAAAATTCAATGGCCTCTTTTTGTTCTTTGGAGAAATTCTTATTTTCGTCAGCTCTCATCGGGTTCCTCATTGAAATAAACCAGGCGCCAAGGCTCAAAGCGGCAGACGGAGCTGTACGGGCAATACTGGCAGCTCTTGGACCTCACGGAGATATCCGCCTTCTGCAGACGGGAAACAACCTCCCCGGTAAGCGTCTCTGTCTTCGATAGGATCGACTGAAACTCCTCATCGGCATAAGCGGACTTCCGGCCGAGGCCCAGAAGATCCCGGGCGGATTCACGGTAGAGGCCGCCTTTCTTTGATTTCTTGAGTGAGTGAATTTCACCGCCCAACGCCTCCATGCCTAAAAGTTTCTGAACAGCCAAAAGATAAAGAGGGACTTGAAGCTCCGTGCCCTGGGCCAAGTTCTTACGAAGGGTGCTGGAGTCCTCCGACAGCTTGTAATCAATCACGAGCGCTCTCTTGCCGTCGCGAGTAAGGTCCACCCGGTCAATCTTCCCCTCGATTAAAATCTCATGGTCCTGCCCGGGGATCCTCAAATAATCCAGACCCTTTTTGTTTAAAGCTCCCTTAGTCATTCCGAATTCAAGCTCGAAATGAGCGGGCACAAGATCCCTCGTCTTGGAAGATTCCTTTTCTTCGGAAGCGAACGCGCTCAAAATCGTCCGCATCTGGGCCAGGTGCGTTTTCTGCCGGTAAAGAGGTTCGTGGCGAAAGGGGCTCTCGGGAAAAAGCGCCTCCAACTTCTCATGAAGCGTCTTTCTTGCCTTGTCCACGTCCTTCCAGAATGAGCCGCCCTCCCTTTCCCGAAGCGGCAATTCCTTGTAGAACTCTTCCAGCACTCTGTGAAGCAAGTTGCCCATCTCAAGGGATTCCCTGCCCTCAAGCGGTTCATTCAGATTGAGAACTCTCTGGGAAAAATACTTGAAGGCGCAAGTGGCGTAGGTTTCAAGGCGCGTCGCGCTAAAAGGGCCCTTGAAGCCCAAGAAGACTCTTTTTGCTTTTTCATCAGAAATCACAGCCGTCTCGCCGGCAAGCCCAAGCCGCAGAATTTCGCGAAAGGGCTCTTTCCGTTTCCAGTCATTCAAAACCCCCGCAAGGCCCGGACTGGCAAGAGTCTCATGAAATAATTTATAAGAAAGGCCCCGCGTGATCTCGTCCTCCGTCTCCCAATCCATAGGCCCAGGCAGGGTTTCGTCAAGATCTCGGGAGACAATCTTCAGCGCGTCCTTCTTAAAGCACCGTTTCACCTCCTGCACAAAAAATGAAGGCAGCGAAGGCCTTCCGTCGGAATCGTACAAGGGATACGTGAGGATGAGCTTTTCTTTCGCCCGGTTGAGCGCCATGTAGAAAAAGAATCTTTCGCCTGCCGCTCGCCACAAACGCTCTTCCAGGACCACTTCCTTTTTATTGATCACGCGCCTTTCGCTGTCCTTAAAGAGAGGGTCCTCCGCGAGTGCCTGGGGAAATTTCTTTTCAAGAAGCCCCGCGACAAAAACCACTTTGTATTCTTTTGGCAGCGCCATCACGACGTCATAAACCTGAACGCGGTTTTTCCCCCTGGGCTTTAGGGAAAATAAGGCTCCCTCCATTGATTCCTGAAGCTCCCTCATAAACGCGCGAGCCGAGAAGTCCCCCTCCGAGCCACTGCCAGCGGCAGGCCGAGCGTTCCGCATCAGAGATTCGACTGTTTTGAGGGACAGCTGATCGGCCCTCTCGAGCTCATCGCAGGAGGAAGCGAAGCCCTCTTCCTCCTTTATCCCAAACTGGCTGATAAAGGCCTCTAAATGCCCCGCAAATTCCTTAAAAGTCTTTGCCGCGAGAAACTTTTCTTCCCATCCGGCTGCCCACTTTAAAACGTCTTTCACGCCTTTTTCTACTTCACGAATCTCTAAAAGCTCAAGCCATTTTTCCCTTCCGTTCAGGATATTGCGCTTGACCGCCACTGCTTCCAGGTCCAGCGCGTCCTGTAGGCGAATAAGACCCCGAAGATAACTGGATTTAAGAACGGCCAACAGATCCTCCCGGCGCCAGTCTTCCTGCGAAAGATTAAAAAAACGAAAGAGGGTCGTCGCGAAGCCCTGTTCACTCAGTTTCTTTCGCTCATGAATATTGACGGGGATCTGAAAATCACGAAACACGGAATGGAGGACATTCTCATACTCTGAGACGGATCTTAGGAGAACGCAGATATCGCTGTAATGCAGCTCCCCTTCACGGCGAAGCCGTTTGATCTGCCGTGCGATCATCTGGACTTCTTCGCGCACGCTAGGGGCCTCCAAGATTTCAATACTGGACGCGTCCCCTCGAAAAAAGTCCGGTTCTTTTGAGAAAACACCGCGCTCGAGATGCCGCAGCGCCTCCTCTTGAGTCCGCCGGTTTTCCTTGAGGATCCCCCTCTTTTCCTTAAACCCCATGGCCAAGAGAGCCTGTTTGGTTCGTAGAGGAAAATCGAAAAGCGAGGGTCGATTTAAATCGTCGAACGGGAGAGTTAGCGTCACCACTGTATGCTGGGTGCGCCGTGTCACTGCCCGAATCAACAAACGCTGAGCCCGCGTGAAATGATAAAATCCGTCAAAAATCACAAGATCCAGAGGACCCTCATCTTCATTCTCCTCAAGTAAATGCGCGATGTCATCCTCGGACTCACTCAAGCCCCTCTCCTTCAGAGCCGCTTCATAACTTTTAAATACCATGGAAAAATCGCGAAACTTAGACCGAAAGACCGGATCTTTCAAAAGGCTCTGTGCAAGGGTTTCAAATTCAGCGATGCTCAGAAGGTTGCTCTTGAATTCCTTGATTGTGTCAGCCAGTAGCTGGTGAAAGCCCTTGAAATCCCTCATCTGGTCAAAAGCTTGAAATTTAAGCGCTTTGTTCTCAAGAATTTCCTGGAGAAGCTTCCGACGCACAGCGTCTGTAGGGGCCAGGCCCGCTGACGCCCCGATGAGCTTAGAGGCAAAATCGTTAATCGTTAAGATGTGGGCGTTAAAAAGGCCTGACACTTCCTTCTTCAGGACTAGATTTTGAATACGGTCGGCGTGTTCACGGCTGGGGAGAATAAAAAATGAGCGGCTATCGATGCCGCCCTTAGACTTCAGGATCTTATTTCTGAAAAGCTCAATGCAATGAGTCGTTTTTCCGGTCCCGGGAGGGGAAACTAAGAGCTCTAATTGGGCCATGAGGGACTATGTTATCACATGAAATCCCAGGAATAAACTAAAGGAGAGGACTTAAGAAAATTAAGCGCGGGGATTTGAGCGAACGATATTAATCGCGGCTCTGAGTTCACGAACAACGTCTTGCTCAATGCGGTCTTCCACGACGACCTTCTTCAAAAAATCCCTGCCGAATGTGGTCGTGGTGTACATGGGCCACAGGCGATTCAAAGCCAATGCCTTGATATCCCTTACGACGCTAGTAGAAAAGCGCGTGCCTTTATATTCTGTGAGGAGCTCGCTCAACACACTGCCTGCCAATTCTTCCATGTAATTGGTCATTCGGCCGGCCTGTTGAGGTTTTTTTATTTTTGGCATTTATCAGATCATCCTTTTGGTGAATTATACATGATGTAGCTACAAATTACAAATTGAAATTAAACTTTTAATATTACTAACTAAAAATTCCCTATTTTTCTGGTGCCAATCTAAAAATCAACAGGAACTTCTAGCGCAATGTCTTCCCTTGTACAATTATAGATAGGTTATATAATTTATAACCTATTGAATTAATTAGACTTAGAGTTAAACGATTTCCTTTAAAAAATGCTTCGCTGGCCTGGCAAAATAGAAGCCTTGACCGAGCGTTATACCCAGCATTGAGACCGTTTCAAACTCTCTTTTTGTCTCAATGCCCTCAGCGGTGGTAACAGCCTGGATTCCATTCGCGAAGAGTATCATCGACAAGATAATCTGCTGTTTGGTGACATTCGTGTCTATTTCACGAACAAGGGATCTGTCAAATTTGATGTAGTCAGGCCTTAAGATCGCAACGTCCCTCAAGCTCACCGCTCCCCCACCAACGTCATCAATCGCCACAGAAACACCCTGCTCTTTTAATTCCAAAAGGGCTTCCCTCATCTTGTCGAAGGATCTCATAATGCTCTGCTCGGTCACCTCAATGACAATATTTTTAAACCCGATCTTCCCAATACTTGAAAATAATTCCTTCATCAGTCCGGCGTCCATCAAGGTCTCTTGATTTAAATTAAGAAAAAGCTTTCTATCCGGGTCAAGCTCCTGTCCATTTTTCAGGGCCTGATCGACACACAGATAATCGAGCTCCTTGATCGTCCCCGATTCTCTGGCCATGCTGAACATGCCGGAGGCATCCTCAACGTAGCTGCCAGCGAGGCTTCGTGTTAAGGCTTCATAGCCGATAATTTTCTTGGTCTTAATCTCAATAATCGGCTGATAGAGCGTCTGTATTTTCTTTTCACCGATAATCGTATTAAAAAAAGTGGCGTACTTGTCATGCTTGGGCTCCGGGCCCGAAACCTTCACACTCGTCATTTTGCCCGGAAAACGCACCTCAAAGGAATCATCCTCCTCTTCCCCCTCGGCCGGAAACGACCGGTAACGGTATTTCACGTAGCAGCTCCCAGGCAGCTTCTTGGCGTTCTTTTTAAGTTCGCTTACAATCCGCCCAAGCTCACTGATGGCCTTGAGCGGCATATTTTCATTGTGAACAATCACAATAGAAACGCTCATGATAGGGTAGCGGTCAAAGAAAACCCCGCTTCCTTTTTCCAGGATATAACCGCGTTGCCTGTCGCCATTTTTATAAAAGGCAGGAATCGTAGCGTCGAAATGCTGGATAATCTCCTCTGATATGGCCACGGTCAAGTCAGAGTGCGCCACAATAATGAAATCATCCCCCCCAAGATGCCCCAAGAATGCATCACGATGACCATCTTTTTTGAGAACGCCCTGGATAATCTCGCCAAGCTTCACAATCACCCGGTCGCCCCCAGCATCCCCGTAGGCCCTGTTGTACACGGCCAAATCAGAGAGATCCACATAACAGATGGCTGCCTGCTCTTCGGAATGAATAGCTCTCTCCATGCGCAATACGCTCGACCGCGAGCCCGGGAGATGCGTTAGAGGGTTACGATCCAGCTCATTGTAATTCTGATCTAATGACTCCTTAACAGAGGCGATGAGTTTCTGGATATCCTGTCCCTTTTCAAAATAAGAATCGATGGCGCCGTCTTTCTTTCTCAGCAGAATCTCTTTGTTTTTGACCAATAAAATAATGGGGATGTACTTAAGAATCAGATCTTCCTTGATACTGAGCGCCAGGCTTCGCCCTTCCCCATCCTTAAACGCTTCGTCGATCATGATGAGATGGGGCACTTCGTCAAACACCTTCTGAATTACGTTTTTTGCGGGGAGCGAAAGAAGATGGCAGTGGTAGGCGGCGAGCTCTTTTGTATAAAAAGCAGCAAGATCGGGGCTGTCGATCATGAGCAGAATCTTAGTTTCCATTATTCCTTCCCATTAGAGGATTCCGCCTTCACAATAATCAAGGTGATATCGTCATGCTGTTCGGCCTTTCCCATGAAATGATTTAAGTGCTCGACAGCCCGCTTCAGAATTTCCTGCGCGGAGAGATGCCTGTTTTTCAGCAAAAAAGCCTGCAGCGTCTCGACGCTGTACTCTTCTTTTTTCCTATTCCGCGCCTCACTGACCCCGTCAGAATAAAAAGCGAAGCAGTCGCCCTCTCGAATCGGGCGCTCACTATTGACGAATAACGCCTCATCCATCACGCCAATAGGCATCCCCTCCTCACCGCTGAGCAGCTCCTGCTGGCCGTTTTGTCCTACAGAAATCACAGGCAAGTGCCCCCCGTTGGATAAAACCAGTTTTTTATCCTTAGTATCAAATATAACATACGATAATGTGACAAACAAACCGCCGGTCGACTCCGAGGCGATCGAGTGATTCAGCTCCGAAAGCACCTCTGCGGGGGTAGTTTTCCCCCGTGCTGAAAATTTAAATTCGGACACTACCTTCGCCATGAAGAGCGCCGCCGGAGTGCCCTTGCCCGAAACGTCCCCTACCATCACGCCGATTTTGTGCTCACTAAGAGAGACAACATTGTAGAGGTCTCCGCCTACTGCCTTGGCCGGTTTCATGTAAACAGCCACGGAAAAGCCCTTTTGCTCAGGTAAAGTCGCCGGCAAGAAGCTTCGCTGGATTTGACTAGCGATCTTGAGCTCGCCTTCAATCAGCTCTCTTTTACGCATTTCAAAAATGCTCCTGCCTAACGTTGCGGCCGCGTAAATGACGACAAATAGCGTTAGGGGATAAAAAAGGTCCGCCCAAAGGCCGCTTGAAATAAAAATAAGGCAGGCCGCCGAGGCGAATAAGACAAGTGTCACCAGAATATTAAGAAGCGCCCAAAGCGGCTTGGCGCGCGCTGAAAATAGAGCGATCCAAAGACCCACCACTATTAAAATCACAAGATTCCAGATACGATCCAGGCGACGAATAAAGTCCTTCATTAAGATGCTGTTGAGGACATTGGCGTGCATGCCAACCATAGGATAGATGGACTGAATAGGAACAGGGCTGGTGTCGTGTGAGCCTAGGGAGGTTAGACCGACAAAACAGATTTTGCCACGCAACTTCTCGAGATCAATCCGGGGCTTTGTCCCCGACATTGCCTCAAGGTGGGCGGCCAGAATATCGTAATAGGAATAATGAGAGAAGGTCTTCTCCCATTTTCC
>CAZDBQ010000110.1:0-10074 GCA_964503765.1 uncultured Planctomycetia bacterium
GCCCATTCTTTCAGCGTGGCTTAGCAACATTTGCTTTGCCGCGATTGGAATTTATTTAATCAAGAAAACAGCTTAGGTGCCCGCTTCCCAAGCAGCCAAATAATGTTCCTGGTCTTTGGTTAGCCGGTCGATATTGACTCCCATGCTTTTCAGCTTGATCCTGGCGATGTCCTTATCAATATCGATGGGCACCCGGTAAACTTTATTCTCAAGAGAGTCGTGATGCTGGCAGACCCACTCCGTTGAAAGGGCCTGATTGGCAAAACTCATGTCCATCACCATCGCCGGATGGCCTTCCGCGGCGCTCAAATTGACCAGTCTCCCCTCCGCCAAGAGGTAAATCCTGCGTTTATTCGGCAAAATGAACTCCTGAACGCAATCCCTCATTGTCCTGACCTTCGTCGCCATCTTCTTTAAATCCGCGATGTCGATTTCCACATCAAAATGCCCTGAGTTGGATACAATAGCGCGGTCTTTCATCTGCAGGAAATGTTCTTTTCGGATGACACTCGTATTGCCGGTGACCGTTACATAAATATCCCCGCTCTTCACCGCTTCACTCATCGGCAGCACTTCAAAACCGTCCATCACCGCTTCCAAAGCTTTTAGGGGATCAATCTCAGTCACAACCACTTTAGCGCCCATGCCGCGGGCCCGCATCGCCACGCCACGTCCGCACCAGCCATACCCGCAAACCACGACGGTCGAGCCTGAAATCAGCACATTCGTCGCTCGTATGATGCCGTCCATTGTCGACTGGCCTGTGCCATAGCGGTTGTCAAAGAAATGTTTGGTCTCAGCGTCATTCACGGCCACAATCGGGAATAAAAGTTTGCCCTGCGCTTCCAGGCTCCTCAACCGGATCACTCCAGTCGTGGTTTCCTCCGTCCCGGCGATAATATTGCGCTTGTACTTTTGCGGCTCTTTATGGATCGCTGAAACAAGATCCGCCCCGTCATCCATTGTAATGTGCGGGTTGTGATTGAGTGCCGCGTAAATATGAGAATAATAGGTCTTCCGGTTCTCTCCCCGTTTCGCGTACACGGGAATCCCAAAGTCTTTCACCAAGGACGCCGCGACGTCATCCTGCGTGCTTAAAGGGTTGGATGCGACGAGCACCACGTCAGCGCCTCCGCTTTTTAGCGCGATCATAAGATTCGCCGTCTCGCAGGTCACGTGCAGGCAAGCGGAAATCTTAAGCCCCTTCAGCGGCTTTTCCTTCAAAAAGCGGTTGTTGATAAGCTCCATCACCGGCATCTGAGTGGCGGCCCACTCAATCCTGGAATTTCCCTTCGGCGCTAATTTAATATTGGTAATGTGGTATTTCATAAATCCTCCACTTTATCGAGTTCTTCCCACGTGAAGCCTTCCTCATTTCTGCCAAAATGCCCGTATGCGGCGGTTTTTTTGTAAATTGGGCGTCTTAATTTCAAATCCCTGATAATGCCGGCAGGGGTCAAATCAAAGTTTTTCAAAACCAGCTTCTTAATCGCGTCATTGGGCAGTTTGCCCGTACCAAAGGTATTCACCATGACAGAGACAGGCTGAACGACCCCGATGGCGTACGCCAGCTGTATCTCGCATTTGGCGGCTAGCTTAGCCCCTACAATATTCTTCGCGATATAACGCGCCATATAAGAGGCCGAACGATCAACCTTCGTAGGATCTTTTCCCGAAAAGGCGCCTCCACCGTGAGAACCCACACCGCCGTAAGTGTCCGCGATAATCTTGCGTCCGGTCACTCCCGTATCCGCCTGGGGGCCGCCGACCTCAAAACGCCCCGTCGGGTTGATGTATATTTTAGTCTTCTTATCGAGGTACTGCGGCGGAATTACTTTTTCAATCACCAGCTTCTTCATATCACGGGTAATATCCCTCAGCTTCGCCTCCCGAATGTGATGCACGCTCACGACGACGGTGTCCACGCGCATGGGCTTCCCGTCGTGGTATTCAACGGTTACCTGGGATTTTCCGTCGGGCCTTAAGTAAGAAAGGGTTTTGTTCTTGCGAAGTTCGGCGACGCGCCGCGTCAACTTGTGAGCCAGAGAAATAGGAAGGGGCATAAACTCAGGCGTTTCATTCGTCGCGTAACCAAACATCATTCCCTGGTCGCCGGCCCCGCCGGTATCCACGCCCATCGCGATATCCGGCGACTGGCCTTGAATGGAGGTAACCACCGCGCAGGTATTGTAGTCAAATCCATAGGCGGGGTTGTCATAACCAATCTTTTTAATGGTGTCCCTGACAATTTTGGGTATTTCCACGTAGCAGGAGGTGGTGATTTCTCCAGCGACAAAAGCCAGGCCTGTGGTGACAAGCGTTTCGCAAGCCACGCGGCCATTGGGGTCTTTGTCCAAAATGGAATCAAGAATAGCGTCAGAAATTTGATCCGCCACCTTATCCGGATGGCCTTCCGTAACACTCTCGGAAGTAAAAAGATACGTCTGAAGTTTGTTTGTCATCTTTGTCTTTCCTTATCTTAAATTTAAAATTTTAGATTTTAGATTTTAGATTAACTATCTTATTCGCCTTCTCCAACTCTTGCAAATCGCCGATATCATACCACATGCCCGGAAATTGAAATCCAAAAATTTTTATCCTATCCACCAGCCAGCGGATGTAATAACCCGGGGCGTCTTTTGCGCTAGTGTCACTCAAATAGTCACCGACAAGAGGAAGTGAATTTTTTGGAAAATAATAAACGCCCATTCCAATCAAACTGGATTTTGGTTTTTCCGGTTTCTCCTCGATCCCTATCACCTCTGAATTACTGTTTACCTCTAAAACGCCGTATTTCTTGGCCGCAAGCGCCGGGTCCTTGATATCGTAGAGCCCAACGCACACTTTATCTTTCTTTTCTTTGCAAAAATTCAAAAAACTACCCAAATTCGTGTCAAAAAGGTTATCACTCGCCAGCATCAAAATATCCGCGTCAAGACTCAGCTTTTTGATGGAAAAATCGAGGTCCCCGATCGCGCCCAGCCTCGAATCATTGGAAAGTGTTCCGTCGTTTAAAATCCGGACCGGGATGCGCAGCCGCGCGCTCTTCTTCCACTCCTCGAGCTGGCCAAAAAATTTGGCGTTGGTCACGATAATCACCTCCTCCAAATCCTTGAGGGGCTCCAGCTTTTCGCAAAGCCAATCAAGAATAGTTTTCCCGGAAACGGATAACAAGCATTTGGGGGTATTGAGTGTCAGTGGATAAAGGCGGGTCGCGTAACCGGCGGCCAGGATAATGGTTTTCAATGAATTCTCGGGTAATCTGGGGCTATTTTTTTACTCGTGTGCGCTTGATGATTTCCACATACTTCGTCTTAAGAAAATCTACTATTTCCACTCCCGTAGGAAGTGTCAGGACGTAGTCGGCTATTATCTTTGCTTCCTGATAGCTCATGGAGCGGATAATCTTTTTAATTTCGGGAAGCAATAAAGGAGACGTCGATATCTCATCCAATCCCATTCCCAGCAAAACAGGCGTCAGTATCGGGTCGCCCGCCATCTCGCCGCACATTCCCACCCAAATCTTATTGGAATGCCCGGTTTCAATAATTGTCCGCAGCAGCCGCAGCACCGCTGGATGCGCCGGCTCGTAAAGATAGGCGATTTTTTCGTTGATGCGGTCAACTGCGATAGAGTATTGAATCAAATCGTTGGTCCCGATGGAGAAAAAATCCACTTCAGGCGCCAAAATATCGCAGGTAAGCGCTGCAGAAGGGATTTCAATCATCGCGCCCACTTCTATTTTCTCATCAAAGGGTGTTTTCCTGGCTCGGAGCTCCGCCTTCGCTTCCGCCAGGAGCTTGTTGGCCTCTTTCAACTCCCCTACGCCTGAAATCATCGGGTACATCATTCTCAGCTTGCCGTGCACGCTGGCTCGCAATATCGCGCGAAGCTGGACTTTAAAGATCTCAGGGCGCGCCAGACAAAAGCGGATCGCCCGCCACCCCAGAAAAGGATTCATTTCTCGAGGCATCTCTAAATGCGAAAGAAACTTGTCGCCACCCAAATCAAAGGTCCTGATCAGTACGGGCTTCTTTCCCATTTCGAGAATCACTTTTTTATAGGCGTGGTACTGTTCTTCCTCGTCGGGTAAATCCATCCGGTTCATATAGAGAAACTCTGTGCGGTAAAGCCCAATTCCATCCGCACCGTGGGAAAGAACCGAGGACGTCTCTTCCGGAAGCTCGATATTCGCCGAGAGCTCCACCAGCCTGCCGTCGGTGGTGACGCAAGGCAGGTCTTTGAACTTTTCGAGGCCTTTGCTGAATTCCTGAAAACGAAGCCGCTCCTGCTTGTACTTTTGTAATTCGCTGGGGCCGGGGTTAACGATGACAACCCCCTGAATCCCATCCAGAATAACGATATCGCCGTCCTTAATCTCATGAGTGGCGAATTCAATACCGACAACCGCGGGGATTTCCAGGGACTTGGCCATAATGGCTGTGTGAGACGTACGGCCGCCGATGTCCGTGGCAAAACCAATAACATTCTTGCGGTGCATCACGGCGGTATCACTGGGGGATAAGTCATAAGCGATGACGATGACTTTTTCCTTCAGCTCGCTCAAGGAAACCCGCTGGCTGCCCACCAGGTGCCGGATAATCCTCCGGCCCACGTCGCTGATATCGCTGACCCGCTCACGCAGGTATTCGTCATCTATCTTTAAGAAGGACTTGACGTATTTTTTCAGGACCTGCGAAAAAATGTAATCGCAAGTCACCTTCTCTTTTTTAATACCCCCAATCACCTCTTCAATGAGGGCGCGGTCTTCGATGACGAGAAGGTGGGCGTTAAAGATCTCCCCGTGTTCCTTGCCGATCTCCTGGGTGACCTTATCGCGGATGTTGAGAATTTCCGCACGGGTCTTGGTCAACGCGTCTTCAAAACGAGTGATCTCTTTTGGAATATCGGAATCTTTAATGCTTCTTTTGGGGATGGAAAGGTTTTCACTGTCGAGTAAAAGGGCCTTTCCGATAGCCACGCCGGGCGAGGCCGCGATTCCTTTAAGGTTTTTCATGCTCATCCTCTTTTTCTTTCAAAAGAAAGGTTTCCAACTCCAACATCATTTGCTCCGCGTCCGGGCCGCTTATTTCAATCTCCACCACACTGCCCTTATTGGCCCCCAGCACGAGAAGCCCCATTATGGATTTTCCGTTGGCGACCTCATCGTCCTTCTTCACCGTCACGTCTGATTCAAACTTGTTCGCGATTTTCACAAATAAAGAGGCCGGACGGGCGTGCAGCCCCTGTGGATTTTTTATCTCTACCTTTTTCTTGATAAACATCATGTTACGCTCAGCTCCACCGTGTGCTCCTTGGTCTCCTTCGGCTTAAGGCTAAAAGGTCTTTGCAAAAGCACGGCAAGCTCCTGGTAGGTCTTCTCAAGCCCGGATTCCGACTCTGAGACCGTTTCGACAGGAGCGGCCAAAAGGCTCGTTTCAAAATCGGAACTTAGCTTGATCGCGACGCCCCGCCAAGAGTCATTGAAAATCCACTCTTTGACTTTTTTTTCGGAAAGGCCCTTCATCGCGTGAGTATCTCCTATCGAAAAATTAAATTCAATGCCAAACACGAAACTCAGCTCCTCGGAGCTTGTATTTTTCAGCTGATAACGAGCTCGGACCGCTGAGTCGCCGACCGGTGAAATCGTTTTCGTGAGGGTAAGCGCCTGCTGCCCGTTCCGCAGCTTAAGATGGCCTTTTTTCTCGAAACAAAATTCTTTTAAGCCTTTTGCCGGGCGGGTGAGGGCCTGGTAAGCGGAGCCTACGAAATTACCCGCTTCCGTGTAAAGGGACTTCGAAAAGTCATCCGCCATCACTTCTGCGGCAAAAAAATGATCCATCAACGAAAGCCTTCTTACCGGATCGTAGTAGAGATGCTTCTCCAGGTTTTTCTCTTTGCTTCCCAACATCTCATGGATGGAAAGCGGTTCTCCCTGAGCGGCCGACGATACTTTTTTCAACACCGCCTCATGGTAAGATTCTTTGTGTCGTTGGAGATTACACGTCAAATTAACCGACTTCGGAATGTAATCCAGCTCTTCAAGTGCCGCGCCGTATTTCGGGTTAAAAAAAGTGACGATGTTTTTCTGCCGCATCTCCCATCGCTCGCCGGAATCCAATTTCTGTATCTGTATCCTTCCGTCTTCCGGACGCCTAGGTTTTTTGGAGACCTGGTCGATAATGTCCTCGGCTCTGATCAGATTCTCAAACACCGCGGAGCGCAAATGGTGCAGATAAAGCCCGCCAAACACCCCGTGCCAATAAGTGCAGTTGCATTGCGCGCGGTAGAGCGCCTCTCGGGCCTTCTCCAGCTTTCCGGAGGCGCCGTTCTTTGAGCGGATGCTTCCGAGTGATTCGCTGACATTCCACATCCGGTCCCGCATGTATCGGCTTTCCGGGTATTTTTTGAAAAAATTGTAAAAACGGCCGCCCGACCATTCCATCATTTCGCTGTAGCTGGCATGGGGAATGTTGACGACGCCTTTGGGTTTGAATCGCTTCCGAAATTGGGAGAACGTGTAAACCTTGATCGTCTCGTCTCTTTCCAAAAGCGTAAAAAGCTTATCCAGCCATTTCTCTTCATAGACCCACTGGTAGGTTCCAGGCCACATGCCAAATTTCTCGCAATCATCCGCGAAAACCAGCGCGTCCTCCGGCCCCGTTTTGGAGGAGTGAATAAACTCAATTGTCTCCTCCGCCTTTCGAAAAGGCATGAGGTACCTCAAAAGCTTCATCGAAGCAAACAAGTCCAGCGTCTCCTTGCCTTCCTTGGCCTGGTAGTAGCCGGTGATGGGAGACGCAACTTTCGCCTTCTCCAAATGCAGATCATCAAGAATCGTGTACTGCACGGAGGCTTTCTTCATCGGCTTCACAAGATCCGGGTCCCATACGCGCTCGGTGAGCCACGCCCCCTCAGGTGTGACGCCAAAAAGACGTTTGAGTACGCCTCGCATCATCTTAATCTGGCCGATCAAGTCCTCCTTAGGTATGGCTCCGTAAATAGGCTCATAGTATCCGCCGCCAAGGAACTCGATCTGGCCGCGCTTAACCATCCTCTTTAAAATTTGAATAAACTCGGGCTTATTTTTCACGAGCCAGTCGAGCAGGCTTCCCGAAAAATGGCAGGAAATCGGAATCGTGGGATGTTTTTCCAGAACCTCAAAAAAAGGCTTGTAGGATTTTTCGTAGGCATCCAAAAAAACCCAGTCGAAATTGCCCACAGGCTGATGCGCGTGAACGCAAATGATGAGGCTTTTACTGGGCTTTGGCATAGCTCAACCTTCTTTTCTTTTTTTCGTCCACTGTCTTTTTCTTGGAAGCGCTGATAATATCAAGGATCACGCGCGAGACTCTCCTTGGGCTGTGCCGGACCGTCTCCTTGCAGTGGATAATATTTGTTTCAATAACCGAATAGCCAAGCTGTCTTATCTTCGCCGCATCCGAGGCCACCGGAACAGCCTCTTCCTTGGCGTATTTCTTCAAAATATTCTGCGGGATCTGCCCGTTATTGACCACCACGTGGCTTAAAACGTCGGGCCGCGTGTGCTGGACGATCGTGTTGACATGATCAAACACGCTGAAATAGTCGGTCTCGTGGGGCTGGGTCATCACGTTGCAGATATAAATTTTAGGAGCGCTTGAGCGCGCCAGGGCGTCGCTTAAGTCTTCTATCAAAAGATTCGGAAGAATACTGGTGTAAAGGCTGCCCGGCCCAATCACGATCGCGTCCGCGTTTTGAATGGCCTCGAGCGCGTCTTCCGTCGCGCCGCAGCCATCGGGTTTTAAATAAAGGCGTTCAATGGGGCTTTTTACTTTTGAAATATTACTTTCCCCTTCCGTCTGGGAGCCATCCTCGTGGTGCGCCACCAGAGACACTCTTTTTAACGTAGAAGGCACGACGCGCCCGCGTATCGCGAGAATTTTGCTGGACTCCTTAATGGCCTTCTCGAAATCACCCGTCACTTTCAACATCGCCAGAATAAACAAATTGCCGAAGTTGTGTCCCTCAAGCTCGCCGGATTCCTGAAAGCGGAATTGAAAAAGGTCGCTCATCATGGGCTCGGCGTCGGCCAGCGCGACAAGACAGTTACGAATATCACCTGGCGGAGGCATGTTAAACTGGCTCCTGAGGCGCCCGGAAGAGCCTCCATCATCCGCCACCGTTACCACCGCCGTAATGTTGGACGTAAACTCCTTTAATCCGTGAAGCAACACCGACAATCCTGATCCGCCGCCGATAGCTACCACCCGCGGCCCGCGTTCCAGGTAACGTTTTTGGTACATAATATTGACGAGCTCACTCTCCCGCTTTGGCAGGAGCACCGTGACCACGGACTTCACAATCTTCCGGATGCTGACGGCGACGACCCCTACGCCCAGAAGAACGATGAGACTGCCGCTAGTCTTTTGAATCTCCATGATCGTCAGCACAAAACCCATCGAACACAGGATAATCCCAAAACAACACAGGAGTATCCAGCGCTTGACCTTCATGCCGGGATAGAGCCATTTGAACATGCCCATAAATTTTTAAGGTTTCTTAGCGTCTTCTTCGCGGATAAGTTTTAGGATGGCTTTTTCGTCAGTGAGCTGCTTGAGAGATTCCCTGAAAAATTTGTCTTTCAGAAGACGTGAGATCCTGGCGAGTCCTTTGAGGTGCGGGCCGGCGGAATCCTCGGGCGCCACAAGAAGAAAGAAAATATAAACGGGTTCACCATCTAAAGCGTCAAAGTTCACGCCCGGATGGCAAATTCCAAAAGCAGCCACGAGTTTCTTCACGGAATTGGTCTTGCCGTGAGGGATCCCTACTCCCTGTCCGATGCCGGTGCTCCCCAGCGATTCGCGGTTGAGCAAAACTTTAACGAGCTCTTCCTTATTTTTGAGGCCCTCCGCCTTGGCCAGGCTGTCCACGAGCTCCCGGATCACACCTTCTTTCGTGGTAGATTTTATCTCGGCCACGACTGCTTTTTCATTTAAAAAATCAACGATTTTCATATTGCTTAGGTCTCCTTGATTTAGGTAAGAAATAAAAAAACAAAAGTGGAGCGGGAGAAGGGATTCGAACCCTCGACCTCAACCTTGGCAAGGTTGCACTCTACCACTGAGTTACTCCCGCGAAAAAATGTACTCGAAATCTGAATGGAGAAAATAAAATCCTGGGCGGAAGAGGACTCGAACCTCCAAGGGTTTCCCCATCAGCTCCTAAGGCTGACGCGTCTACCAGTTTCGCCATCCGCCCCTAAAACCATACCCTAACTCCAAAATCGTGCGCCGCGCAGGGATTGAACCTGCGACCCGCTGATTAAGAGTCAGCTGCTCTACCAACTGAGCTAGCGGCGCGAAAAACCTTTATTCCGCCTATACGAATAAACGGTTATTCTAACTAAAATTTCATCCTATGACAAACTTAAATTAGGCGGCCTGTTCGGCCATCTTGATCATGAGCTGGTAGGCACGTAGGACGGCATTGACGGGGATGGCATGCGGTGGGAGGGCGTATTTTAAGAGAATTTTAAGATCCTTCTGGCGACCCGATAGGACATCGATGAATTCCGCTAGGTTCAAGCCCTCCTGATTGGGCAGAAGCGACTTGTAGGCCCTCAGGAACCTCATAAATTGGGGGTCGGTGGATTCGAGCTTAGCGATCCGGGCCTCGAAAATGGCCATTTTAAAGATGGCACGCAGGTTCGGCAGGTCCCCGGCCCTCATCGTTTTTAGGACAAAATACCGGCCTTCCTTAAGCTCCGGAGAAGAGGCGTCTTCGTCAACAGAGAGGATCGATACACGCTTCGCGTTTCTGTAAACCTCCAAGAGACCTTCGCTCTTTTCAAATTCATCCTTCGCGAAGATGAAGTTTTGTTTGCCGGAGTAAAAAGCCTTCGCCTTGTCCAGGACGGCTTGGACGGCCTCCTTTTCCCCCTTTAGCAGGAGTACCGCGTTCTGCTTGTGGGCTACCTTGGCCTCGCGGATAATGAGCGGCATGACCAGCTCTTCAAAATTTTCACCTCTAAAACCTGTCAGATCCATTTCCATCAAAACAGGGATTGAGGTATCCACCTCCCCCAACGCGTTT
>CAZDBQ010000111.1:0-4319 GCA_964503765.1 uncultured Planctomycetia bacterium
TGGATGAATTTCATCGCCTGGGTGAGTTTGGCGTAAAAAATGCTTTTTCTAATTTTGGCAAAAGGATCATGGTCCAAAAGGACACGATGTACCTTTTGTCGAGCTCATCATTTTCGGCCAGCCGTAAAATTTTAGCCGAGAAACTAGCCCTTCTTTTTGGGAATTTTGAACGTATTTATTTGGAGCCGTTTGATTTCGAGACCTCTTTTGATTTTCTGGAGAAGAAGCTTTCGCCGATCGTGATTCCGGATAATTTGAAATATTTCCTCGTAGCCTTTACGGATGGCCACCCTTTCTTTTTGGAAACCATCACGGGCCGTGTAAAGGAGCTGGCTCAAGCTAGGGGCGAAGCTGAGGTTAGCCGCTCAACGATCGCCGAAGTTTTAAAGAAGCTTCTTTTTGAATCCCAGGGCGTTTTGAATCAATTTTTTCTTAAGCTTATTTCTCATTGGACGAGAGCCCATTCGCGCGGCAGCCAACTCTTGATTCTTACTCAGATGGCCAAGGGCACCAATAAATTAAAGGACATCGCGCGCGCGATTAACCGAAGCCAGAGCGAGACCTCCTCTCAGATTCAGGAATTGATCGGGCATGAGCTTGTAATTAAAATGGGTGTTTTTTACCGTTTCCACAACAAGATATTTAAATTTTGGCTTAAGGAAGTCTACGAAAAGAGGGAGCTTTCGCTGCTCGGAACCATCGCCAAGGCGGAGGACTTTGTGTCGTGCATTCTTGGAATGATCAATGAGTACGAGGAATTGTTGAAGATTGACGCCGCGGACCGTGTGCTCAAGCTTTTCTCGCTATTTAAAAATGAGATTGTGGAGATCGGCGAAAAGAAAAGAAAGCTGCCTCACTTCACAGAATTTATTGAGTCGTCCCAAAAGGAAGGCTCGCTCCGCGGCAGTTACCGGAGTGTCATTGCCAAAGGGCATGGCCGGTGCTGGGTCTGTAAAATTGTGGAGGAGAGGGCCACGGAAAAAGAGATATTGGATTTAGTCGAGGGGAATGCGGACAAAAAAACAAACTCGTCTACAAAGGTTCTTGTCGCGCTTAAGGGTGTGGATGAGAACGCGCGGCTTCTCGCCAAAGAAAAGAAAGTGCTGACCCTGAGTCTTTCAAGAATCAACATGCTGATGGATATTTACGGCCGCTCACCGATCGTCCATGTCGACTCCAAGCCAGTCCGTCCAAGCTGACATGCAAAAGCTGTGGGCTCCATGGCGAAGCAAATTTATTTATCATAAGGAAAATAAAGGCTGCATCTTCTGCTCAAAGCCCAAGTCCCGCAAAGATAAGAAAAATTTCATTATTGAGCGCGGCAAGAATGTTTACTCCATCCTGAATATCTATCCTTACAATAACGGACATGTGATGATCGCTCCTTACCGGCATCTGAAGGATCTGCATGCATTGTCGGGGGAGGAAACCATGGAATTATTTGAAATGCAGAATAGGACATTAAAGGCTCTCGACAAAGCGCTCAAGCCGCATGGGTACAACCTAGGCTTCAATATCGGACGCGCAGCTGGAGCCGGCTACGACAAGCATGTTCACCTTCATATTGTTCCCCGTTGGCTGGGCGACACTAATTTCATGCCGGTTCTTACCGGGAGTAAAGTGATATCGGAGTCGCTTGAGGCATTGAGGAAGAGACTGCTCGCTTGCCAATAAAGCCCTTTAACGTCAACCGCGAGAAGATGGAAAAAGAAGAGCGGAGGGTTTTAGCTCCTTACGCCTCTAAAAGCGCGGAGAGCCGCGGACGAGTCCATAGGGAAAAAGAGCACCCTTACCGAACCGCTTTTCAGAGAGACCGCGACCGGATTATTCACAGCACGGCCTTTCGCCGCCTGGAGTACAAAACCCAGGTTTTTGTCAATCACGAAGGCGACTATTACCGCACGCGCCTGACCCATTCGCTTGAGGCCAGCCAGGTTTCAAGCGTGATCGCCAAGGTCCTGGGTTTAAATAGCGACCTGGTGGAAACGATTACGCTTGCTCATGATTTGGGGCACACGCCGTTTGGGCACGCGGGCGAGGATGAGCTGAGAGAGTTGATGAAAGACGAGGGGGGATTTGATCACAATCTTCAGAGCCTGAGGATTGTGGATTTCCTGGAAGAGCGGTACCCGGATTTTAGGGGATTGAATCTTACCTATGAGTCGCGCATAGGTTTGTTCAAGCATCCTCAGCTTTTGGAGGAAGCTAGAAAAAGGGGCATGGGGCCTTTTGAGAGTTTTAAATCGCCCTCGTTGGAGTCCCAAGCGGTTGACCTGGCCGATGAGATCGCTTACGATAACCATGACCTGGATGACGGTTTGACATCGGGGCTTATCACGGAAGCGGATCTTGAGAAAATAGCCCTTTGGAGGACACTCCGGAAGAAAAGCGCGGCGGGTTCCATCAAGAATCCAGAAGTGCGACGATACCAGATTATTCGTGGGCTTATTAATCTCGAAGTGACGGATCTCATCCACGAGTCGCAAAAGAATATTGCCAAGTCTGGGGTCAAGCGTGCGGATCAGGCACTCAAGTTGGACAGATTCCTTATTTCTTTTAGCTCGGAGTTATCCAAGAAACGGCAGGAGTTGAGGGACTTTTTAAAGAACAAGCTTTACCGTCATTACCGTGTGGTCCGCATGAGCGACAAGGCGAGACGTTTTATCCGAGCGCTTTTTGAAGTTTATTTGTCACGCCCGGAGCAGCTTCCCCCGGGGAGTCAGAAGAGACTGAAGGAAGAGGGCGCGCACCGCGTGATTTGCGATTATATCGCGGGCATGACTGACCGGTACGCACAGGATGAACACCGTAAATTCTTTGAACCCTTTGAAAAGGTATAGGCGGCCTTGAAGACCTCACTTACCAACGATCGTGATATATTCGATAAACTGACGCGGCATGAGAGCTTAAGAAAGCTGCGCACTTCCTTTGACTTTCTTCTTGGGCACCCTCTGTGGTGGATTGTCTTCAAGCTAAACGGAAATCACAAATCGCTGAAAAAATCCATGGAAGCCTGCTACGATATTTGGTTTGACCCGCGCGTGAGGGATTTTCGTTTTAGCAAGGCGCTTTACACTGCTCTCAAGAAACAGGCAAAGGAAGTCTGCCCCTCCTCCTTCGAAGCGCCTGTCGGCCAATTTAACCACTCACTCCCGCTTGTCGTTGAGGGGAGAGTGATAGGTTATCTTGGTTTAACTGGGCTCAAAAAAGGCACCCGCCGTGAGACGCTGAATCTCTTGGCGGACTCTGTTCAGATCATACTGGAGAATTGTCAGAAGGCCGAAGAGCTGAGCCGGCTATCCGCTACTATTCGTCCCCGCGCGGTGGCGCTTTCTACCGTTCATACGGTGCACCGCATCATCAATTCCACTCTTAATCTGGATGAGCTTATTTCCCGCCTGGCTCACTTGACCGCGCAGGTTTTGAAAGCCCATCGCTGCGCGATTTATTTAGTTGAAAATTCTTCACGCCATTCAGGGGCGAAGGCGCGTAACAGTATGCTGTGCAAGGCGTTGGTGGGGTATCCGAAGGCAAAGGAAAAAAATGGCCGTATCTTATTCGGGAATGGGACGGAAGGCCATGTGGCTAAGACGGCTGAAATTGTGTTGAGGAAAAAATTTATCTGTATTCCGATGATCGACGAGGACGTGATAGGCGTTATGTCGGTCTCCTTTAAGAAAGACAAGAAAGAATTTACTTATTTTGACCAGGAGATACTGACCACGTTGGCTGAGGAGGCGGTGATTGCCATTAAAAACGCCCAGCTCTACGAGGAACAGAAGAAAGTAACGTTGAGCACCATTCAGTCCCTTGCGTTGATCCTGGGGACGAGACTTCCGTCGTCGTCGTCGCCCGAGACCTTCCTAAGGCTGGCGCTCAAGATTGCCGAAGAGCTTAAGCTGAGCGATGAAGATATCCAGGCGCTTCATTACGCGACACTACTCAAGGATACGGCCAAGATC
Source organism: uncultured Planctomycetia bacterium (assembly GCA_964503765.1). GTDB lineage: Bacteria > Omnitrophota > Gorgyraeia > 2-02-FULL-51-18 > 2-02-FULL-51-18 > CAZDBQ01. The sequence continues at coordinate 3,963 of CAZDBQ010000111.1, forward strand.
GGGATTCCTGAGGAAATACTGAGGAAATCCGAGAAACTTACGGGGGAGGAGTATCGCTTGCTGCGCGAGCATCCGATCAAAGGGGCTAAGATCGTCCAGTCGTTTGAGAGCCTGAAGCCCGTGGTTCCTATTATTCTTTACTCACGAGAGAAATACGACGGCACGGGGTATCCTAAGGGCTTGAAAGGCGACAAGATTCCCACCGGCGCCAGGATCCTTTCGGTGATCAATGCCTTTGAGGCCATTATCACGGGCCGCCCCTATCGCGACCGCTCTTCTCTTAAAGATGCCCTGGACGAAATTTCTAGAAACAGCGGCACGCAGTTTGACCCTAAGATTGTGGATGTCTTTATTCGA
>CAZDBQ010000112.1:0-2512 GCA_964503765.1 uncultured Planctomycetia bacterium
GAGACGGTTGGCCGAGATCGCCGCCCTGATGCCCAAGCCGGTCACCATTCGCAACCCCGTAGTCGCCCTGAAGGTGGACATGAGCGACCCGCGCAACAGTGAAATGCTCGTGCCGCCGCACTTCACCAACATTCAGCACGCCCTGCAACTGGCCCGCAAGTTTCTTTCGGTGCAGGACACTCCCAATCGGCAGATCATGCTAATCACAGACGGCCTGCCGACGGCACATTTCGATGGGGAGATGCTGTACCTGCTCTATCCCCCGCAACCGAGCACCGAGGAAGCGACCATGCGCGAGGGGCGGCTGTGCGCCCGCGAGGGGATCACCCTAAACATTTTCCTGTTGCCGAGTTGGAGCCAGTCCGAAGAGGACGTCCGCTTCGCCTACCGGCTGGCGGAAACGACCCGAGGCCGAGTTTTCTTTCCAGGCGGCCGCGATTTGGATCGTTATGTCGTCTGGGATTACATCAAACGCCGCCGGCACATTATTTCGTGAAAAGAGGAAATAAATAGCAGGTCAATAACGTTCGGCACTCCTTTTGTTGTAGCGAGTTGAGGCGAGGATGGTGATTCGTAGGCGAGCGGCTTGGTGCGGTTATCGTGGAGCGTGGCTTGAATGCAGGTGGTGTGCGATGAAGTGCGCGCAGCAGCCGGCGGCTCCCGCGCGGTGCCGAGAGTTTTCGGTGCTGGATGTGCTTACGATTTCTTCTTTTTCGGCTCGTCCAAACTACGCAGGTGGGCCATGAGTTCGGCGTCGCTCGCCAAACCCGTGAAGTAACAACTGAGCATCTCCAAGGTGGGTTTGGTTGGCTTGTGGCCGGTCCACAGGACCATCACCATGCTGGCGATCAAGGCCATGTAGACCTGGATCGCCACGCCATTCGGGCAGGTGGACAGCAAATGTTGGCAGCCCAAAATGCACTTGAACCAGCGGAAGAAAAGCTCAATGGTCCAGCGATACCGATAGCCTAACGCGATCCAGGCGGCGTCCAGGTCAAGGCAGTTGCTCGCCAAGAGAAGCACTTCCGGCTTGCCCTGGCTGTCAGTTTTGCCGGTAGCGACGGCAACCACACGCAGCTTCTGCTTGAGCACGCCGCCGCGTTGTTCGCAACCGAGCCAAACCACGCAGTCCCGGAGGACGCCGGCCTTGCGTGCCTCCTCGGACAACGTTCGTTCTTCGACGATTTCATACACGGCGTTGTCGCGGATGCGGCCGATGAAGCTGGAGCGAGCGTCGATGATGTCTTGAAAGAGTTGGTACTCGGCATAACCGCGATCGATGACGTAAAGTCGCATCGACTGCAAAGCCTTGCGAAGTTGGTCGCGTTCATTGCCGTTGCCATCGGTGATGCTGGCGTGGCAGGGAACGCCTTTGAAGACGTCGAAGTGCAGGTGAAGTTTGGCGGCACGATGCGTCTCATCGACCCACAACGCCCAGGCCATCTTCGGCAAGGCGGGGAGCAAGGTGCCATCGACGGCGGTCAAGCCGCGCAAGATGTCGGCGTCTTTACCCTTGTGCAATGGCAGGGCTTGCTGGGCGAGTTCGCCAACAATCGATTGCAAGGCTTCGGCATCGAAGACGCGCGCGGCTTCGCTGAGCGATCCCAAAGACGTGCGGCTGCACTTGAGCTTCTTCCGCACTTTGGCCATGCAACTGGCGCGTTGAAGGGCGCGCAAGCTGCGGAAAGTCGGGTTGAAGAAGAAGAGCAAGATGAGTCCGACATATTGGTCGTAAAACAGTTTGCGGTTGCCGGCGTGATCGCGTTCCGTGCCAATGCGGCGCAGGCGCGCGAACAACGGCTTGAGCTGCTTGAAATACATCAAGCCGCGAACGCGTTTGCCGATCACAGGACGCTGGAATTGCCGTGGCATGTGGTTGTTCGCAGACTGTCAAGATGGCCGAAAGGACCGCCCCAACGGCCTGTCGGTAGACAATGCAGCTGCTTTCATGCCAAAGCGCAACAAAATGTGGAAAGAACTCGCCAGCCGTCCGCGACGCGAACGGCGATTTCTGTGCCGAACACTATTGGGCTCTCCCTCATTCTTGTGGACGCCCAGGGGTGAGGGTACTCCCGAACCCCTGGGATTCGGAGTACCTCATCCCAGGGCTTGCCAGGATTCCATGATCATGCTGGAGAGTCAGAATACGGAAACGCAGCGGCAGCCTGGAGGAAATAGGCGCAGGAAGGTGGTGTGTCAGTGTCCGGCTGCGCGAATCTTCGTTAAGCCCTTTGAATCAAGGGGTTAGGGCGAAAAAATGGTGTTAGCGACCGCTGGACGAAATCGACTCTTTTGTTTCCTGAATCGGAACTTGCGTTACAACCGATATAACCGATAGCGTCGCATAGCTTTGCAACTCATTGAAAGCCAAAGGAATGAACGCAGGCGGATTCGGCCGCCGACTCGTCGCCCTGGGGCTGTTGGGCCTCCTCGGGGCAGGCTGCGCGCCGACCCAGCCGCTGCGGCAGTTGAAGGCGGAGCCACACCATCCACGATCCACGCGCGCACGCCT
>CAZDBQ010000113.1:0-4720 GCA_964503765.1 uncultured Planctomycetia bacterium
AATGACGAGCTGAGGAATTTTGTCATGCGCTGGGTACTTGTGCCGGTGAGCATCGTGATCATCGTCTATGTTTATCCAGTAGGAATAGAAATCTTTCGGAGGCTTGCGACTAAGTGACAAAAGTGGAGGCAACGATGAAAAGAGAGTGTTTTTCGAGCGGCTCAAAGTGGGAGCCTATCATTGGTTATTCAAGGCTTGTGAAGGTGGGTAATCAGATTTTTGTTTCAGGGACCACAGGATCGGGCCCGGACGGCTCTGTCAGGGGTGATGCTTATCAGCAGACACGGCAGGCTATTTTGAATATCGAGACAGCGATGAAGAAAGCGGGGGCGTCGTTAAAGGACGTCGTGCGCACGCGGATTTATTGCACGAATATCCAGGAATGGGAAAAAATTGGTAAGGCGCACGGAGAATTTTTTGGAGATATAAGGCCCGCTACGGCTATGGTGGAGGTGAAGGGTTTCGTAGCTCCGGAGATGCTGGTCGAAGTAGAAGCGGATGCTGTCATTGCTTGAACCTGGCCGGAGAATTGTAAGCTTATTCGCTGTTGTCAAATGGAAGGCGCAGGAGTAAACTAAAGCCGTTCTTAGGTTAAATAAAAAGCAACGAGGAGGGGTTTATGAAAAATTTTGTAATGGCACTTTTAATCGCTATTTTGGCATTTCCCGCTTCACTTTCCTACGCGGACCACGGCGGCCAGTGTCCCGCGGGTAAGGGTGGGTATCAATGCCCTATTACAGAAAAGTTCATGAAGAAAGCGCATTTTATTCTAGAAAATAAAGACGAGATTGGTCTGACAGAAGAGCAGGTTAAGACGATCAAGGATCTCAAGCTCAAGGTTAAAAAAGGCGCTATTAAACAAGGCGCGGATCTCGAGATGATGATGCTCGATCTTGAGGGCAAGATGTCAGAGGACCAGGTGGATGTGGAAGGTATCAACGCCATGATTGATGAGGGTTTTAGTTCAATGTCTGGCGCCACGAAAGAAGTTGTTTCGGACTATGCTAAGCTTAAGGGTACTTTAACCCCCGAGCAGATGACCAAGTTAAAGTCCATTTGGGCGAAAAAGAAGTAAACAGGGTGATTTCGGAAATTTGTTTGGGAAAGAGGCTGGTTTAAAAACCAGCCTCTTTTTTTGTATGGATCCCCGTGAGATATGTTTGATAAGAGGATTTAGATTTATGAAACGAACCTATTTTAAGAGCGTAATTTTATTGGTGGCGATGGCCTCACAGTCTTTGATTTGCCATGCTGCGATTCAAGACCAGAGGATTGAATACAAGCAAGGGGACGCAGTTTTGGAAGGTTTTCTTGCTTACGATAATGCGAGTGAGAATAAGAGGCCGGGCGTCATCGTCGTGCATGAATGGAAGGGGCTGGGGCCTTACGCGGAGCGGCGGGCCAGACAGCTTGCGGAGCTTGGCTATGTGGCTTTTGCGGTGGATATGTATGGACTGGGTGTCCGACCCGAAACGCATGAGGAGGCGGGCAAGATAGCGGGAATTTATAAAAAAGACAGGAATCTCATGCGCGAGCGCGTTAAGGCGGGGCTCGAGGTTTTAAAGGCGCACCCCTTGGTTGCTGAGGGAAAGATCGCGGCGATCGGGTATTGTTTTGGGGGAACAACAGTTCTTGAGCTCGCCCGAAGCGGAGCGGATGTTAGAGGCGTGGTGAGTTTTCATGGCGGTCTTGATACGCCCGATCCTCGGGACGCGAAAAACATCAAATGCAAGGTGCTGGCGTTGCATGGCGCGGATGATCCTTTTATTTCAAAAGAGCAACTTGAGGCTTTTAAGAATGAAATGCGGGACGCGGGCGTAAATTGGCATCTTGAAAGCTATCCGGGAGCGGTGCACGCCTTTACAGTTGCCGAGGCCGGCAACGATCCCTCAAAAGGCGCGGCCTACAATGCCGAAGCAGACACTAAGTCCTGGGAGGCAATGAAGGAGTTTCTTGCGGAGATTTTTCAGTGACGAGAAAGGCAGGCCCTGAGTGGGCCAGACGAAGCTTCACCGTTTTTATGCTAGCCTTGTCGATGGCGTTGATTTGCGGTATGGAAATGATGGAGCATGCCGAGGAACTAGGCACTCTGCAGGATCAGGGGAAGGATGAAGCGCAAAAGGAAAAGCACCTTACGGAGCAGGAAGCGCGCTTTCAGGCTGTCCGCCAGGCCCTCATCGGGAAAGAGCTAAAAATTGGCGCGCTTGCCAAAGAAGTTCTCGTTAAATATGGGAAGCCGGTAGTGGCTGACTCTGCCGGCGGCACGGGGGAGAAATGGCTTTACCGGTCCCGTAAGGGCAAATGGCTTGATAGGGGATGGGTTTATCTTTATTTTGACCAGAAAAAAAGTTTTACCGGTTGGGAATGCGGGCATACGGAATGCGTGTAAGCGGAATTAGCAATAGAGTGGTGTTACCATTAAAGGGGGCAACATGAAAAGCACGGGCATTGTGGCAGGTATTATTTTTTGTTTGTTTCTTATGGCGGCCGTTACGTTTGTGGGCTTAACCATTATTGAAGATGGGGAAGCTGGGATCAAGGCCGATTTTGGGCGGATATCCGACGAGCCCGTGTCTACAGGCTGGCATTTTTATAATCGTGTTTTCTCATGGATAGAGACATGGAATATCAAAACTCAGGAATTGAAAGAAACCGCGAACGTGCCTTCTTCTGAGGGCCTTATTTCCACTTTGGATCTTTCTATTCTTTACAATGTTCCCAAGGACAAAGTAGTGAGTGTGAGGAAAACGATTGGGAAAAATTACCGGGAGACGGTTTTGGAGCCCTACATCAGGGAGTCGATCCGGAATGTCATCTCGGGCTACGAAGTCAAGGCGTTGTACAGCGAAAAGAGCCGGAAAGAAATTGGAGAAAAAATAGTTGAATTTCTTAAACAAAAGCTGGACTCAAAGGGCATCATTATTCATGACGTTTTATTGAGGGATGTCCGGCTGCCTTTGGCATTCGCGCAAAGCATCGAACTAAAACTAAAAACTGAGCAAGAGGGGCTTCAAAAAGAATTTGAGCTTGTGAAGGCCAAGAAGGACGCTGAAATAGAGGTGGCCAGAGCAGACGGCGTCGCTAAAAGCAATGTGATTATCTCCAATAGCATCACGGATAAGTACCTGCGGTACCAATGGATTCAAGGACTGCAAAAAAATGATCTGCAGGTGGTCTATGTGCCGACGGAAGCGAGCATTCCCATCATGGAAGCCGGCCGGTTTAAAGGAACTAATGCTCAGGAAAGTTAATGGATGAAAAATAAATCCGACCTGGAGCGGTACCGGGCGAACCGGCAAGGCGAGATAGATAGTATTTTTCTCTATACCGCGTTGGCGAAAGTCGAGAAGAATCCTCAGATTTCCACGGTCTATAAAAAGCTCGCCGCGTCAGAGGCGAAGCACGCCGAGTTTTGGGAGAAAAAAATAAAAGAGGCTGGCGGGACGGTTTCAATCCAAAAGCCCGGTTTGCGTCCGCGCGTTTTAAGTTTGCTGGCCGGGTGGTTTGGGCCGAAGTTTGTCCTCCCGATAGTGACTACCCTGGAACATGCCGATCGTGATTCTTACGACGCCCAGCCGGAAGCCAGGGACACAAGCCTGCCGCAGGACGAGCGCTCGCATGCACGGCTTATCCAAGCGATCGCGCAAGGCGCAAAAAAAGGCATGGAGGGCAGCGCACTCGCCCGTCTTGAGGGACGCCATCGGGTTATGGGAGGAAATGCCTTGCGGGCGGCGGTGCTGGGTGCCAACGACGGCCTCGTGTCCAATTTGAGCCTTATCATGGGGGTGGCCGGAGCTAGTCTTTCTAATAACACTATTTTGGTGACGGGTCTGGCAGGACTACTTGCCGGTGCCTCTTCCATGGCCATGGGGGAATGGTTGTCGGTCCAAAGCTCGCGGGAACTTTATGAAAAACAGATTGAAGTAGAGGCGGAGGAATTGAGGCTGGCGCCGGAAGAAGAAGAGGAGGAACTGGCCCTCATTTATGAAGCGAAGGGCATTTCTAAACTTGAGGCCAAGAAACTCGCCGCAGCTATCATTAAAGACCAGGCAAGCGCACTGCGGACACTGTCTCGCGAAGAGCTTGGCATTGACCCCGAAGGCCTGGGCGGGTCCGCGTGGGGGGCCTCGATTACGTCATTTATTCTTTTCGCGCTAGGGGCTCTTGTGCCCCTTATTCCGTTCCTGTTTTTTAAGGAGGGGAGCTTGGCAGCGGCAAGTCTTGGGTTTAGCGCGGCAGCCCTCTTCCTCGTGGGAGGAATGATCACTCTTTTTACAGGCAGAAACGTTTTTTACTCAGGGTCAAGACAGCTTTTGTTAGGTTTAACGGCTGCGGGCATCACTTACGGTATAGGGCGGCTCATTGGCACGGTCATTACGGGCTAAGAGATGGGGCTTGACTTTGGAGGGGAGTGTGTTATACTTCCCTAGTTCGTAAAAGTAAAGTTTGTTTTTGAAGCTTGTGCAAAAAGTTTCTGAAAGCCGCGGATTTTACTTATATTCGCGGTCTTTTGTTTTTGTAGGGCCAAAGACATCAACATTAACATAAGTAAATAAGGTAGGATACAATGACAAAAGGCACCATCAAGTGGTTTAGCGACCAAAAAGGTTACGGATTTGTGACACCCGAGGGCGGAAAAAAGGACGTGTTTGTCCATTATTCAGCGCTCCAAGGGGACGGATTCAAATCTCTTCGTGAAGGCGAACTCGTTGAGTTTGAC
>CAZDBQ010000114.1:0-14694 GCA_964503765.1 uncultured Planctomycetia bacterium
TAAGCTCCTCGATGAAGGCCAAGCCGGCGACAACGTAGGAGTTCTCTTAAGAGGTGTTGAAAAAAACCAATTAGAACGTGGCCAAGTACTAGCCAAACCAGGATCTATCACTCCTCACACGAAGTTTAAGGGAGAAGTCTATATCCTCACTAAAGAAGAGGGAGGCCGTCACACAGCCTTCTTCAATGGCTACAAACCCCAGTTTTATTTTAGAACCACCGACGTTACCGGCATTATCCAGCTCCCTAAAGACGTGGAGATGGTCATGCCTGGCGACTCGGTCACTGTTACCGCAGAACTCATCACCCCGATCGCCATGGAGAAAGAACTCCGCTTCGCTATCCGCGAAGGTGGCCATACCGTCGGGGCCGGTGTTATCTCGGAGATATTGGCTTAATTAGGCACCCTCGAATTCGTTTGATTCGGGGGTTTTTTATTGTAAAATTTTTTGTTTTGATTAAAAGACTAGGATACGGGAATGAGAGAGTTCATACAGTTTGAATGCACGACTTGCCGGCGACGCAACTACACGTCGAACAAGAATAAGAAGCTGCATCCGGAACGTCTCGAGTTAAGTAAGTTCTGCCCGTTTTGTCGCAAACATACGGCTCATAAAGAACAGAAGTAGTTCAATAGGACTAAAAGCGGATTTTAAAGAAATCACGCTGTAAGATTTTTTTTCTATTTTTACAATGCTGGATTAAGAAAGTTTTTAGGCCAGTAGCTCCAATTGGCTAGAGCGGCGGTCTCCAAAACCGCTTGTTGGGGGTTCGAGTCCCTCCTGGCCTGGGACTGAAAGAGTGAAGCTGAATGATAAAAAAAATAGGCACTTTCGCGTCAGAAGTTCGCGGCGAGATGCAAAAAGTCACCTGGTCCACTCGCGAAGAGGTGGTCGGCTCGACGACCGTGGTGCTGATGACGATGTTTATCATATCGGCCTTTATAGGTATTTGTGATTTTATTATGTCTTTTTTATTGGCGACTTTCTTGAGGTAAAAAGTGGTTACAATGGCCAGACACTGGTACGTGATTCATACGCAGACGGGGCTTGAGGAGCGGGTCAAAATCACGCTTGAAAGCCGCGCGCAGCAGTTTAGTTTACAGGATAAAATAGGCCAGGTTTTAATCCCGATGGAAAAGGTGTCGGAAATCAAGGCCGGCAAGAAAACGATTTCAACAAGAAAGTTTTTTCCGGGCTATGTTCTCGTAGAGATGGAACTGAATGACGAGACTTGGTATTTAGTAAAGAACACCCCCGGGGTAAGCGGATTTATTGGATCAGGCAGAAAGCCGTTGCCTCTGAAGGACGCCGAAGTGGCGAGTATCATCAAGCAGGCTGAGGAGAAGAAGGAAAAGCCCACTCCCAAAGTCATTTTTGAAAAGGGCGAGAGCGTCCGAGTGAAGGAAGGCCCGTTTATCAATTTTAATGGCAATATTGAAGAAGTAAACCCTAATAAAGGAAAACTGAAAGTGCTCGTCGCGATATTCGGCAGGACGACTCCTGTTGAGCTAGAGTACTGGCAGGTTGAGAAAATCTAATGGCTAAGAAGATCAAAACAACCATTAAGCTTTATTGTCCCGCGGGCCAGGCCAATCCAGCGCCTCCGGTAGGTCCCGCGCTTGGGCAGCACGGCGTCAATATCATGGAATTTTGCAAGACCTTCAATGAGAGGACTAAGGGCCGCGAGGGTTTGATACTACCGGCCGTTATTACCGTTTATGAGGACAGGACCTTCGATTTTATTATCAAAAGCCCTCCGAGCACGGTGTTGCTTAAGAGAGCGTGCGGAGTCGCGAAAGCCTCTGGGGAACCCAACAAAACAAAAGTGGGCAAGGTGACCCTCGCACAGGTGAAGGAAATAGCCGAAGAAAAGGCCAAGGATTTGAATTCAAAGGACATGGCGGGCGCCATTAAGATTATCACGGGCACAGCGCGTAGCATGGGCATAGAGGTTGAGGGTTAAAATGTCAGTATACGTAAGCAAGCGAAGCAAGGAATTGGCCAAACAGACAGAAAAGGGAAAGTCCTATCTCTTGAAAGAGGCGATTCAAGTGCTGAAGAACGCGCCGAAAACGAAATTTGACCAGTCGGTCGATTTGCAGTTCAAGCTGGGCGTGGACGTGACGGCCAGTGACCAGGCCGTAAGAGGAACCGCCGTACTTCCTCACGGACAGGGAAAACCGATCAAGGTTATTGTATTCTGTAAGGATGAGAACGCCAACGCGGCGAAAGAAGCCGGAGCGGATTTTGTTGGCGGAGAGGATCTTATTGAAAAAGTGATGGGCGGATGGATGGATTTTGATGTGGCTGTTTCCACACCCTCTATGATGAAAGAGGTGGGTAAGCTGGGAAAAGTGCTAGGACCTCGCGGACTCATGCCTTCACCAAAGGCCGGGACGGTGACCGACAATCCGGCCAAGGCCGTCAAGGAAGTGAAGGGCGGGCGCATTGAGTTTAAGATAGACAAGTTTGCGAATGTCAACACGTTGATTGGTAAATTGTCATTTTCGGATGAAAAGCTTTATGAAAACGGAGTGGTCCTGATCGAGTCTTTGATCAAGGCCAGACCCCGGTCTCTCAAGGGCACATTTGTGAGGAGCGCTCATCTATCAAGTTCTATGGGGCCCGGGGTTAAGTTGGATCTGTCTAAATTCATGAAGGAACAGGAAGCGGCGGATTAATCTATGAAAGTTACAGGATATAGCAGAGTCTCGAAAGACTCCATCATTAGTGAAATTGAGAAAGAGCTTAAGTCCAGGCCTACATTTTTTGTAGCCCAGCACGCGACGGTTTCGGCTTCGGCAATGGACAAGTTGAGAGCGAAGTTACGCACGGTCAACTCGCGGTATCTGGTCATCAAGAATAGCCTGGGCAAAAAGGCCCTAGAGAGGGCTAAATTGCAGGGGCTCTCGGATAGTTTCAGCGGGTCTTGCGGCATCGCATTTTCCAGTGGAGAGCCCGTGTCCCCCTCGAAGATCCTTGTGGATTTTTCCAAGGAGAATGAAAATTTTAAAATTCAGAAGGGTTTCGTAAACGGCGAGGTGATTAGCCTGGATCGTATCAAGGTTTTGGCGAGCCTGCCATCGAAGGAAGTGCTGATTGCGAAAGTGGTAGGCGGTATTCAGGCGCCGCTCTCAAGATTTGTGACTGTTCTCTCCGGAACCGTGAGACGAATAGTCACAGTTTTAGACGCGATTGCCAAGAAAAAGGGTAATAGTTAATTAAATAAAAGGTGAGGAACGTAAAATGACACAGGTAATGGAAGAGCAGAAGAAGTCCACTAACGGAAAAATGCAGGAAATCATAAGCTCTATCGAGACGTTGAGCGTTCTAGAGCTCGCGGATTTGGTGAAGGCTTTGGAAGAGAAGTTTGGCGTTTCGGCCAGCGCGCCCGTGATGGTTGGTGGCGGAGCCGGAGCCCCTGGAGCAGCGGCCGTGGTTGAAGAGAAGACGAGCGTTACGATTGTGCTCAAGAGCGCGGGTGCGAATAAAATCCAGGTGATCAAGGAAATTCGCGCGATCACGACTTTGGGACTTAAGGAAGCTAAGGATCTTGTAGACGCAGCCCCCAAGCCCATCAAGGACAATGTGGCTATTAAGGAAGCGGAAACGATCAAGAAGACCCTTGAGGCAGCCGGAGCCACAGTAGAACTTAAGTAATCGATTTAACCTCGTAGTTTCGTAGCAAATCATACGAAAGTACAACGATTCGTTGAGGTTGACCGGTTTCTTTTTATTAAAAAAGGAAACTCCATGGAAAAGCGTTACAATTTTGGAAAGATTCCAGAAATTTGTGAGATGCCCCATTTGGTAGAAATCCAAACCAAGTCGTTTGATGATTTCTTACAGCTGGGCGTGCCCAAGAGCCGCCGTAAAAATATCGGCCTCCAAGAGGTGCTCACGGAAGTGTTCCCCATTGAAAGCTACGATGGGAATCACAAGCTGGAATATGTTTCCTACGCTATGGGGAAACCAAAATATACGCTTGAGGAGTGTTATAAGAAGGGCATGACCTATTCTATGCCCCTCAAGGTGAAGATTCGCCTGAAGACCAACAAAGAAATCAAGGAGCAGGAGATTTACATGGGCGATATGCCGCTCATGACAGAGAACGGGACATTTGTCATTAATGGAGATGAGCGCGTTATTGTCAGCCAGCTTCACCGCTCGCCTGGTGTTTCCTTTGAAAAGGAGCTACATCCCAACGGTAAGTTACTTCATTCAGCCCGGATTATTCCTCATCGCGGAATTTGGCTTGAGTTCGAATTTGATATCAACGATACGCTGTATGCCTATATCGACAGAAAGAAAAAGCTTTTAGCGACGACCCTTTTGCGTATTTTTGGCCATGAGACCGATGAACAGATCATCAAGGCATTTTGTGGCATTGAAAAAATTGAATCCGTCAACCGGTACAACCCGAAGAATCTTGTGGGGCATGTATTGGCTCAGGACGCCGTAAACCCCGACACCAAAGAGGTGGTCGTGGAGCAGGGCACGCCCCTTACGAGGGAGCTGATTTCGAAGATATCCCATGAGGGGATCAAGGGTATTTTGATTACGCGTACACAGTCGCCCGAGATCGTGGCTACCATAAAGAAAGATCACACCAAGACCGCCGACGAAGCATTCATTGATATTTACAGAAAATTAAGGCCCGGAGATCCGCCGACGATTGTCAGTGCCAGGGCCATGGTGGAGAAAATGTTTTTTGACGCAAAGCGTTACGACCTGGGGGGTGTGGGAAGATTTGTTTTAAACCGCAAGTTGGGCATGAAGACGCATCTCGATCAACGAACGCTCAATTCCGAGACCTTGATCGCGATTATCAAGCGTCTTTTAGCGGTCAAGAACGGTGACGGGGACACGGACGACATTGATCATCTGGGCAACCGCCGCATACGTACGGTCAATGAGCTTTTGCAAGGGCAGTTCCGCATCGGTCTTGCCAGGCTTGAACGTTCCGCGAAGGAACGCATGGGGATTTACGAGCTTGAAAACATGATGCCGCATAATTTGATCAATTCGAAGCTGATTTCAAGCGTGATTCGGGATTTCTTCGGCAGAAGTCAGTTGTCGCAGTTTATGGACCAGACCAATCCGCTAGCCGAGATGACGCACAAGAGACGTTTAAGCGCATTGGGGCCCGGTGGTCTTTCGCGCGAACGCGCGGGGTTTGAGGTGCGTGACGTGCATCACTCACACTACGGCCGTATCTGCCCGATCGAGACGCCTGAGGGACCAAACATCGGTTTGATTGCGTCTTTGAGCACGCACGCGCGTATCAATGAGTTTGGATTCATCGAAACACCTTACCGTAAAGTGGAGAATGGACGCGCCACTGAAAAGATTGAATATTTGTCAGCGGATCTTGAGGATCAGTTCATTATCGCGCAGGCCAACGCCAAGCTCGATAAGAACAGCTATTTCGCGGACTCCAAAGTGGCTTGCCGCCACAAGGGAGATTTTCCTCAAACAAGTCCGAAAGACATCGATTACATGGACATCTCACCCAAGCAACTGGTGAGTGTGGCCGCCAGCCTCATTCCATTCCTTGAACATGACGACGCCAACCGCGCGCTCATGGGCTCTAACATGCAACGGCAGGCAGTGCCTCTCTTAATCACGGATTCGCCTTTGGTGGGTACCGGCATGGAACACAAGACAGCCAGGGATTCAGGCGCGGTGGTTATCGCTAAAGAAGCGGGAAAAGTTACGGCAGTGCAGGCGGATGAGATTGTCGTGAGCGGGCATCGTTACCCCTTAAAGAAATTCAGACGCTCTAACGCGAGCACTTGCATTAATCAGCGGCCGCTCGTTGAGCTCGGAGAGAAAATCAAAGAAGGCCAGGTCATCGCTGATGGCGCCGCCACTCAAAACGGAGAGCTGGCTTTGGGGCGGAACGTGTTAGTCGCGTTTATGCCTTGGAGAGGTTACAACTTTGAGGACGCCATCCTGATAAGCGAAAAGCTGGTGCAGCGGGATGTTTATACGTCCATTCATATTGAAGAATTTGAAATTGAATCACGTGACACGCGTCTTGGGAAAGAAGAGATCACGCGCGACATTCCCAACGTCGGTGAAGAAGCGTTGAAGGATCTTGGGGAAGACGGTATTATCCGCATCGGAGCCGAGGTGGGCCCCGGGGATATTCTCGTAGGCAAGGTGACCCCGAAGTCTGAAACGGAGCTTTCACCTGAAGAAAAATTACTTCGCGCGATTTTCGGCGAGAAGGCCGGAGACGTGCGTGACGCGTCCTTGACCGTTCCTCCGGGAATTGAGGGCGTCATCATTGACACAAAGGTATTTTCCCGCAAGGGGCAGGAAACTAAATCAAAAGAAGTAAAGGCCAAGGAACTTAAAGAAATTGAGGGTATCAAGGCTTCCTACGAAACCCAGATTTCACAGATTGAAAATGACAAGATACAGAAGCTCGCAGATCTTTTGACCGGCAAACAGTTGGCCGCAAGCCTCGTCGATATCGAGACAGGCGCCACGCTGATCGCCCGTGGAAAAACTATCAAGAAATCTGATTTGAGTAAAATAGGCCGCGCCGATATCGAAAGCATCAAGCTGGAGGATTCGGATGAGGTCGAGGAATCGGTCAAGCGCGTCTGCCGTCTCATGGACGACCAGATTGAGGAGCTTCGTTACGAAGAAGACAGAGAGATTGATAAGATCAAGCGTGGGGATGAACTTCCTCCAGGTGTTTTAAAGCGCGTGAAGGTGCTTGTCGCCCATAAGCGCAAGATATCCGTCGGTGATAAAATGGCCGGCCGCCACGGAAACAAGGGAATCATCGCTAAAATTATGCATGAAGAAGACATGCCTTACCTCGAGGATGGTTCGCCCGTTGAGATCGTGCTGAACCCCTTAGGCGTTCCTTCTCGTATGAACGTGGGACAGATTCTTGAAACGCATCTCGGATGGGCCGCGAAGATATTGGGGCTCAAAATCGCGACCCCTGTATTCGACGGCGCGACGGAAGCTGAAGTTAAGCAGGAGATGAAAAAGGCGCATATACCCGATACGGGCAAAGTGACGCTTCGCGACGGCCGCACGGGCGATCGTTTTGACCAGCAGGTGACGGTGGGTTACATCTACATGATGAAGCTCGCGCACTTAGTCGACGATAAAATCCACGCCCGCTCGATCGGACCCTACTCGTTGGTGACGCAGCAGCCGCTGGGTGGTAAGGCTCAGTTCGGAGGCCAACGATTCGGAGAAATGGAAGTCTGGGCGCTCGAAGCTTACGGAGCCGCCTATACGTTGCAGGAACTTTTGACAGTAAAGAGCGATGACGTCCAAGGCAGGACGCGCATGTACGAATCGATTGTAAAAGGCGAAAACGCCCTACAGGCGGATACGCCAGAGTCGTTCAACGTTTTACTCAAGGAACTTCAGTCGCTGGCGCTGGACATCAGGACTGAGAAAAAACCAGAGGATAAAGAGGTGGCAAGTGAGTAACGGTCATCACGCTAGCACTGAATACGTTGCGCCGAGTTTTGATTTAATTTCTATCAAAATAGCCTCATCCGACATTATCCGTTCTTGGTCACGCGGAGAGGTGAGAAAGCCGGAAACGATTAATTACCGTACGTTCAAGCCTGAGAAGGACGGCCTCTTCTGCGAAAAAATATTCGGGCCTAGCCGCGACTGGGAATGTAATTGCGGAAAATATAAGCGGATTAAACATAAAGGGATCGTCTGCGACCGTTGCGGTGTTGAGGTTACGCTGTCCAAAGTGCGGCGCGAACGCATGGGGCATATCGATCTAGCTACACCGGTTTCTCACATCTGGTTTTTCAAAGCCGTACCCTCACGTATCGGCGCGCTACTAGAACTTAATCTAAGAGAGCTTGAAAGAATTATTTATTACGAAGAATACATTGTGATCGACCCGGGCGACACGCCGCTTAAGAGGGGCGACCTCCTTTCCGAAGATAAGTACCAGTCGGTGCTAGAAAATTACGGACATAAATTTAACGCCAAGATGGGCGCGGAAGCGATCCGTGATCTTTTAAGAGAAGTGGATATTCACAAGCTCAACACCAAGCTTCACGCAGAGTTAAAGGTGGCGAAGAGCGAAGCTACCCAGAAAAAAATCATAAAGAATCTCCGCATCGTGGAGTCCTTTATGAATTCCGGAAATGAGACGGAATGGATGATTCTCGATGTCGTTCCCGTTATTCCGCCGGATCTCAGGCCGCTCGTGCCCCTGGATGGCGGACGTTTCGCGACAAGTGATTTGAATGACCTGTATCGCCGCGTAATTAACCGCAATAACCGTTTGAAGAAGCTGCTCGAGCTGCGCGCGCCGGAAGTTATCGTCCGAAATGAAAAGAGAATGCTTCAGGAGGCGGTCGACGCGCTTTTTGACAACGGGCGTCACGGCCGGCCGGTGCTGGGATCAGGCAACAGGCCTCTCAAGAGTTTGAGTGACATGTTGAAGGGTAAGCAAGGACGTTTCCGTCAGAACCTTTTGGGTAAGCGAGTAGATTATTCGGGCCGCTCAGTCATCGTCGTGGGTCCGGAGCTCAAGCTTCATCAGTGCGGGCTCCCTAAGAAGATGGCCTTGGAGCTTTTTGAACCCTTTATCATTAAAAAATTGAGGGAGCGCGGCTTTGTCCATACGATCAAGAGCGCCAAGCGAATGGTCGAAAAAGAAAGATTGGAAGTTTGGGATATTCTGGAAGAAGTCATTAAGAACCACCCGGTAATGTTAAATCGCGCGCCCACATTGCATCGCTTGGGCATCCAGGCGTTTGAGCCTGTTTTGGTCGAAGGCAAAGCGATTCGAATTCATCCGCTGGTCTGCGCGGCGTTTAACGCTGACTTTGACGGTGACCAGATGGCAGTTCACGTGCCGCTTTCCCTGGAAGCCCAAATCGAATGCCGCATTCTTTTGATGTCTGTGAACAATATTTTCTCGCCGGCCGACGGGCGCCCCGTGGCGACGCCGAGTCAGGACGTGGTGCTTGGTTGCTACTATCTGTCAAAGGAGAAAAAGGGAGTCAAGGGCGAAGGGATGACTTTCTCCAATTCCGAGGAAGTGGTCATCGCACATTCTGACAGGGAAGTCGATCTCCATGCCAAGATAAAGCTTCGCATTGAAGGCGGCATCATAGAAACCACCGTGGGACGCGTCATTTTTAATCAAGTCCTGCCTGACAGCGTGCCCTTCTTTAACGGGCTTCTCTCCAAATCGAAATTAAACGCCGTCATCGCGGACTCCTATAAGAGAGCCGGGCATCACCGCACGATTCAGCTTTTGGATGATTTGAAGGATTTGGGATTTGAATACGCCACACTGGCGGGCATTTCCATTTCGCTGGATGATCTCAAGATACCCTCGAAGAAAGCTGTTTATCTCGAGAAGGCGCAGGAGAGAGTCAACAAGATCGAAGAGCAGTACCGCCGCGGTGTTATCACCGAGGGTGAGCGGTACAACAATATTATCGATATTTGGACGCAGACGACCGATGACGTGGCGGACGCCGTATTTGCGGAGCTGGATGTGTTCAATCCGATCTTTATGATGGCCGACTCAGGCGCCCGAGGTTCCAAGCAGCAGATCCGTCAGCTGGCGGGCATGAGAGGTTTGATGGCCAAGCCATCGGGCGAAATTATCGAAAGTCCGATCAAGGCGAATTTTCGCGAAGGACTGACGATGTTGGAATACTTTATCTCCACGCACGGCGCCAGAAAAGGTCTGGCGGATACCGCTCTTAAAACCGCGGATTCCGGGTACCTGACCAGAAGGCTTGTGGACGTTGCGCAGGATGTCATCATTAACCAAGAGGACTGCGGCACCGTGAAGGGCATTTTTATTGAGGCCATCGTAGAGGGAGACGAGATCGTCGTCGCGCTGAAAGAAAGAATCATTGGCCGCGTCGCGCTCGACAACATTGTTGATATCGTGACGGACAAGACGATCGTTGAGGCCAGCCAAGAGATCACAGAGGAGATGTCAAAGCAGATTGAGGAGACGGGCATTGACAAGATTAAGATCCGCTCGGTGTTGACATGCGAATCCAAGAGAGGCGTCTGCGCCAAGTGCTACGGAAGAAATTTAGCGACCGGACGTCTGGTGGAGCTCGGCGAGGCAGTGGGCATCATCGCGGCCCAGTCCATCGGTGAGCCCGGTACACAGCTGACGATGAGAACCTTCCATATCGGCGGTACGGCGAGCCGAACCGTCGCGGAATCTTCCATCAAAGCCAAGAACAACGGCTTGATCAAATATCATAATTTGAAGACTGTCGAAATCAAAAATAACAATTATGTTATTTTAAACCGGAATGGCCAGATCTCCATTCACGATGCTTCGGGCCGAGAGCTCGAGCGTCACGCGGTTCCGCACGGAGGTTACCTCAAGGCTGCCGATGGCGGTAAGATTACAAAGGGCCAAGTGTTTATTGATTGGGATCCTTACACTTCCTCCATCTTCACAGAGCTTGAGGGGACCGTTAAGTACGAGGACATCATTGAAGAGGTGACGATCCACAAGCAGCTCGATCAAGCCACCGGCAATACCGAGAGAGTCATTATTGAGCATCGTGGAGAGCATCACCCGCAACTATTGATTCTAGATCACAAAAAGGACGTGTTGGCGATTTATCCCATCCCGTCAGGCGCGCACATTATCGTGGACGACGGTGTCAAGGTGCACGCGGGAGATATCATCGCCAAGACTCCCCGTAAGGTCACAAAGACTAAGGATATCACCGGCGGTCTTCCGCGTGTGGCAGAGTTGTTTGAAGCCAGACGTCCGAAGGATCCGGCGATTATTTCTGAAATTGATGGAATCGTTGAGTTTGGTGACTCAAAGAAGGGCAATCGCCGCGTTGTGGTTAAAAGCGCTACCGGCATGAAAAAGGAATATTTGATTCCTCACGGCAAACATCTGAACGTCTACAAAGGTGATTTCGTGTACTCGGGTCAGCAGCTTGTTGACGGCCCGGTTGTGCCTCAGGATATCTTGAGAATCAGCGGTGAGAGAAAGCTCCAAGAATATCTCGTCAATGAAGTCCAGGAAGTTTATCGTCTACAGGGCGTCACGATCAACGACAAGCACATTGAGGTCATTGTCCGCCAGATGTTGAGAAAAGTACGCATCCTCGATTCGGGAGATACCTCGTTTTTACTCGGTGTACAAGTGGACCGGTTCCGACTTCAGGATGAAAATGAGCGCATGGAAAAATCGAAGAAGGACCCGGCGAAGGCAGAGCCGATCCTTTTGGGGATCACACGCGCGTCTCTTAGCACCGAGAGTTTTATCTCGGCGGCAAGCTTCCAGGAGACTACACGGGTTTTGACGGACGCGGCTGCTTCGGGCAGAAAAGACTACTTGCTTGGGCTGAAGGAAAACGTTATTATGGGGCACCTTATTCCAGCGGGAACGGGATTTGCGGGCCAGCGCCGGGTAGAAATCGTGCGTCATATTGAGCAAGAAACCAAGAAGCAAAAGGGCCCGGAAAAGCAGGAAACAAACGAACTTATAACAGAGGAAACAGGCGCTTAAAATTATGCCCACGATTAACCAGCTGATTCGATTTGGCCGTAAAAGCATCAAAGCAAAAACGAAATCGCCGGCTTTGCACGGATGCCCCCAGAAAAGGGGAGTCTGTCTGCAGGTGAAGACGCAAACACCTAAGAAGCCGAATTCTGCTTTGAGAAAAGTGGCCAGAGTAAGACTGACGAACGGCATGGAAGTGACGGCGTATATCCCGGGCGTAGGACACAATCTGCAAGAGCATTCGATTGTGACGATACGCGGCGGCCGTGTAAAAGATTTGCCGGGCGTTCGCTACCATATTGTAAGAGGTACGCTGGACACCGCGGGTGTTCAGGATCGGAGAAGGTCCAGATCTAAGTATGGAGCCAAGGCTCCTAAGGCAGGGGGCGATGCGAAAGCCAAGCCCGCCGCCGCCAAATAAATTTAGTCGGAGATTGAGTAATGAGAAGAAGAAGAGCTGAACGAAGAGAAGTGACACCCGATCCTAAGTTTAACAACAAAACAATTTCCCGTTTTGTGAATATGTTGATGATTGACGGGAAGAAATGGAACGCCGAGCGCATCGTTTATGGGTCGCTGGACATTGTCCTCCAAAAGACGCAGAAGAGCGATGCTATAGAAGTTTTGACCAAGGCCATTGATAATGTCAAGCCGCTCCTTGAGCTTAAATCGCGGCGCGTGGGTGGCGCGACCTATCAGATTCCGGTGGAAGTCAGAGGAGATCGCGGCGTGCAGTTGGCGATGCGCTGGATGAGAAACGCCGCCCGTGGAAGAAAAGGCAAGCCGATGCAGCAGCGTCTAGCGGACGAAATTTTGGAAGCGTTTAACGGACAGGGGACCGCCGTTAAGAAAAAAGAAGAAATTCACAAGATGGCCGAGGCCAACCGAGCCTTCAGTCATTACAAGTGGTAATCACGATTTAAAAAAATGGCAAACATTTACCCGTTAGAGAAAACTAGAAACTTTGGTATCGCCGCTCACATCGACGCCGGTAAGACGACGACGAGCGAGCGCATCCTTTATTATACGGGCAAGGTGCATCGTATGGGAGAGGTGCATGATGGCACGGCTACGATGGACTGGATGGAGCAGGAACAGGAGCGCGGCATCACCATCACGTCGGCCGCGACGACCTGCTTTTGGAAAGAACACCGAATGAACCTGATTGACACTCCCGGCCACGTTGATTTTACCGTGGAAGTGGAACGATCTCTCAAGGTCCTCGACGGAGCGGTCATTGTTTTTGACGCGGTCTCCGGCGTCGAGCCCCAGTCGGAAACGGTCTGGCGGCAGGCTGACCGCTACAAGGTTGCCAGGATTTGTTTCGTTAATAAAATGGACCGCATCGGGGCTGATTTTAA
This sequence comes from uncultured Planctomycetia bacterium, assembly GCA_964503765.1. Taxonomy (GTDB): domain Bacteria; phylum Omnitrophota; class Gorgyraeia; order 2-02-FULL-51-18; family 2-02-FULL-51-18; genus CAZDBQ01. The sequence goes on from CAZDBQ010000114.1 coordinate 12,881, forward strand.
AATGGTCGTAACGCAGATTCGTGAGAGGCTGGGCGCTCTCTGCGCGCCGATCCAATTACCAAATGGCGCTGAGGACAAGTTTAAGGGGCAGATTGATTTGGTAGAGATGAACGCCAAGATTTATCACACGGAGGATTTAGGGGCCCATTATGAGGTCATAGACATCCCCGAAGAGTATAAGAAGGAAGCCGAGCAGGGACGCGCGGAGCTTATTGAGAAATTGTCCGAAGCGGACGATGAATTGATGGAAAAATTTGTCCATGGCCAGGCTATTAGCAATGAGGAATTAAAAAAGGCCTTAAGGCGTGCTACCACAAAAAATGTGTTTGTTCCTATTATTTGCGGATCAGCTTTCAAGAATAAAGGGGTTCAGCTTTTACTGGATGCTGTGGTGGATTACTTACCGTCTCCTTTGGATATGCCGCCTGTGAAGGGTCTTCATCCCACAACGGGAGAAGAGCTCTACAGAAAGCCCGATGCCAAAGAGCCATTAGCCGCGCTTGCTTTTAAGATCGCTACAGACCCTTTTGTCGGTAAATTGACATTTATTCGTGTTTACTCAGGGACCATCTCCTCGGGCACCTACGTTTATAATGTCGTAAAAAATGAGAAAGAGCGCGTGGGTAAGCTGGTGAAAATGCACGCGAATAAACAAGAGATTGTCGACCAGATTTGCGCAGGGGACATCGGCGCGGTGGTGGGTCTTAAAAGGACTGAAACCGGCGACTCGATTTGCGAGGAGAAAAACCAGATTATATTAGAGCGTATGGTGTTCCCGGAGCCGGTTATTGACATGGCGATTGAACCCGCCACCAAGGTGGATCAGGAGAGACTGGGCATGGCGCTTGGCCGTCTAAGAGAAGAAGACCCCACGCTGCGTGTCCACTATGACCACGAGACCGGCGAGACGATTATCAGCGGAATGGGCGAGCTTCACCTTGAAATTATTGTCGACCGCATGAAAAGAGAATTTAAAGTAGAGGCCAATGTCGGAAAACCGCAGGTGGCGTTTAAAGAAACCATTACGAAGTCTGTGGAAATAGTTGGAAAGCATATCCAACAGTCAGGCGGGCGCGGTCAATATGGCCATGTCGTCTTAACCATGCAGCCGGGTGAGGCGGGCACCGGAGTCGTATTTGAGAGCAAGATCGTCGGAGGCTCTATTCCTCGCGAGTACATCCCCGCGGTCAAGGCCGGTGTGATGGAGGCGTCCCTGTCGGGCGCTTTGGCAGGATATCCGGCAACGGATATTGCTGTGCAGCTCATCGATGGGTCGTTTCACGTGGTTGACTCCTCTGAAATCGCATTTAAGATGGCCGCGATCTACGGGTTTAAGGACGGGATGAGAAGTGCAGGAGCTATTCTGCTTGAGCCGATCATGGACATTGAAGTCACGACGCCCGAGGAGTACATGGGAGACGTGATTGGCGATTTAAGTTCCAGGCGCTGCAAAATTGAATCCATGACTCAAAAGGGAAATGTGAAGGCCATTAGAGGTTTTGTTCCTCTCTCGGAGATGTTTGGATACGCGACGACAAGCCGCAGCTTAACCCAGGGCCGCGCTTCCTTTACGATGGAGCCTTCTTACTACGCGGAAGTGCCAAAAATGATTTCAGAAAAAATAGTCAAGAGCAGCAATACTCAGGAAGCGATACAGCAGAGGAGAGGCAGATAATGTCCAAAGAAAAATTCGAGCGCACTAAACCTCACGTGAATATCGGAACCATCGGCCACGTTGACCATGGCAAGACTACGTTGACTGCAGCCATCACCACGGTTCTCTCCAAAAAAGGCTTCTGTGAGGCACGCGCTTT
>CAZDBQ010000115.1:0-4694 GCA_964503765.1 uncultured Planctomycetia bacterium
GGCGGTGGGACTTGGAGCGGAGGACTTCATCCTGCCTGGCGGAGATGACATGCGTACCGAACACTGAATACAAGTTCATTCTCAAGTCAGTGGACTCTTGCACTTTCCGAGGCTGTCACGCGGCCGATGCCAGAAGGACGCTGAGCGCACCGCTGAATTGACGCATCTCGTGGCGCGGGAGGGAGAGCGCACGAATTCGCCGGTCCCAGTCGGCCAGCCGTAGCGAGAGGAGCATGGCGTGGAAGGGCGGAGGCTCTTCCGTGGCGGCCTTCTTGACGGTCGTGAGGTAGGCGACTTTCACGGCGGTGAGCAGGACCAGTGCCATGGGCGCCTGGCGCTCAACCGTCGTAGGGCACCATCCCTGGACGCTCTCAAAGCCCAGGGACTGCTTGGCCTCGCGGATGGCGACTTCCAGGGGCCACCTTGCGCAGTAGCAGGTGGCGATCTCGGCGGGGTCCGCTTCTGGGTCCGTCGAGAAGAAGAAGTCGTCGTGCTCCTTGCCCCGGGGGTGGCGGACGATGATCACGCGGATGGGCCGACCCTTGGCCACCGACCACCACAGGGCCACGAAGGAGTGGATCAGGACGTCGATCTCGCGTCCGGACCTCACGATGCGGGCGCGACGGAAGCGGGCCCGCCGGGCGATAGCTTCCAGGGACGGCAGGCGCGGGCCCTTCTGGCGAGGGCGACCCCGGCGGCGCCGCTGCGGGACGACGGGGGTCCAGTACAGGGCGGCGTCCCTGCGGATGCGGGAGACGAAAGGGACCCCGGGGGGAAGGGCGCGCACCAGTTCCTCCGAGGGGTAGGCACCGTCGGCCACGATCCCCAACTCCCGGCCCGGGAGCCAGAGGCGGACATTCGAGATCATCTGGAGCAGGAGCCCCTGGCGGGTACGGAAGGGGTGGGCCTTGTCGCAGTGTTTCTCCTTGCGGTAGAGCGCAGCCATCACGGGTAGTGAGATCACGTGGCGGGGCCACAGGGGGAGGCGGACGTGCAGGCACAGCAGCACCCAGCAGTGGGACCAGTGCTGGACCTCCCTGCCCCCGCCGGAGCGCACCGCGTCGCGGAACCACCCGGCGAAGGCCACCGCCCGGCCGAAGCGGTGGGTCGTTGTGTCGTCGGCGGCGAAGAGCAGGTGGCCCTCCGGTGCCAGGGCGGGGACCACCACCCGGGTCAGGAGCAGCCTCCACAACGCGTCCATGTCCCAGGCGGCCTTCGAGAAGAGCCGGTTGTAGCTCGTGACGTGCTTGCTGACGCGGGCCCCGGCGCAGCCAACGATGCGCGGCATCGTGGGCCGGCCGAGGCAGAGGACCCAGCCCCAGGCCACGGCGAGGAAGGACTGCGCCGAGGGGGCGCTGAAGACGGGGAGAAGATTCAAGAGGACGGCCTCGAAGGCCGACGTAATCTGCGCGTGTTGCATGGCGGCCGGCACCTCCCGCGGGTTTCCTTGGACAGAAACCTCATCGGGTCGCCGGCCGCCTTCGTTGACACCCTTCCAAGTGCATTCCGTCCTTGTCCCGTGGATTGACGGCCGTCAAGGGAGTAGGCCGGGTGTTCCGACCCGGCGATCTCGCACCCAGTAGAATTCAGGCAGTCGTTGCAGGGCCGCGGAGTGCAGGCTCCCGGAAGCGCGAGAGGGAGTCTGCCTACGCGGCCCTTTTTCTTTGAATAGGTGATGTGAGCCGTCTCACCCGGAACTTTGGGACACGAGTATTTCGGGGGCGCGACGGCCACGAGGAGACGAAACGGGTAGCCCGGGGACCAGCCGGGGAAGGGAGGCGTAGGTAGGCGCAATCCCCCTTTTGAAGCGAAAGGAGACGGCCTTCGCAATGGACTAGGGAACCGGGCCAAAGGGTGACCCGTCCAAGCCAAAGCGAAAGTCGTCCTTAGAGAGTGCTGGCCGAGATGCCAGCCCTTGGGAGGCTTCAGATGAAGGCCAATCTTCTGATCGTACTGACGGCGGGTTTCGGTCTCGCCCTCGCCGCGGGGCAGACGCTCGCACACGACGCGACCGCAAGTTACACCAACCCGGTCAGCAGCCTCAGTTCGACCTCTTCGCACAACCCTGGGGACGACACCACCACCCCGACCAGGCTCGTCAAGACGAAGATCACCTGCACCGCGGGGGCGAATGCGCCTGTGTACATCGATGCCCCGTTCACCATCGCGGGCGCGGGAGGCGCGTGTGCCACCGGGGGGGATCTCAAGGCCGAGGAGGATGCCCCAGGGACCTTCGCCAGGGAGTCCATCACGATCACCATGGTCACCGCGAAGAAGGACAACAACCGGTGGGTAGCGGGGGATCGGTCCGCGCTGATCGGAAGTTACAGCGCGCCCGGCCACATCACCAATCCGCCCGCGACCCCAACCTCCACCGGAACCGGAGTCAGGTCCAGCAGGATCTTCACGACGATCAACTCGGTGGATGTTGACTTTGTGACCTTCAACTCCTCCTTCACCTCCTCGGGCTCGACCTACACCTTCACCTACACCGTGACGAATAACCTGACGAGCGCCATCTCATTCACATGGCCCGCCGTGAGGACTCCCGACTACCCGAACGGCTGGTCGGCTACTGCTCCGGCCACCAACTCCGTCACCTACACCTTCGTCGGGGCCGGTCCTGCCACCATCGTTGAGGGGCGTTACGGAGACATCACCTACACGGACTCCGGATGCTCGCCGTTCAGCCATTCGTTCTCCGCCTACTCTCCGAACGGGAGCGTCGTGCGTCCTGCCACTGTCTCCAACCTGACGGGAACGCCGTCGCTCACCTCGCCGCTCACGGTCACCCTGAACTGGACCGTCAACGGGATGTACGACAAGGTCAGGGTGTTCCGGTCCGTGGTGGGCACGACCGATCCTGTGGCGGTGTTCACCCTCCCCGGGTCCGCGCATGCCTTCGTCGATGAGGATCCCCCCGTCGGAGGGGATGTCCAGTACAGCGTCTATCCGATGAGGGACGGCGTCGGGGCCGTCGAAGTGGTCTCTGTCACGGTCGATCTCTAGGCAGGAAGGCTTCGTCGGGGGAGGTGCGGAATGTTGACCGCCATGACGCTTCGCGGACTTGCGCTTGCCGCCTGTCTCTTCGGGTTCTCGGCGTGCGGCAAGGACGAAGGCAAGGAGCAGGCCGATGGGGGCAACGCCTCTGTGCCTCTCCCGACAACTCCAGCGGGATCGCCGAATGCCGCGGTACTGGAAGAACTGCCGCCAGTTCGGGATCCGCGGGTCCTTGAGTGGATCGCCGGACTAAGCGGACGGATTGCGACGGACGAGGACAGGGACTACTTCTCCTCGAAGGTGCTGGCGGCGGACTCCGATGATGACCTCATCGGTGTCCTCGGCAGGATGGCGTCGAGCAAGGACGCAGGTCTCAAGCGCATCGCTTCTCACTACCTTGCGCTGGCCTATCCAATCTCCTGTGGCGAGGGGAAGGGGGCCATCATCGAAAGAGCCCTGACCCGACTCTCCGAGGACGCTGACCCGGCGGCTAGAAGGAGGGTCGTTCGAGACATCGGGCGCTACGACGCACCTCTCGTTCGCACTATCGCTGGGCGGCTACAGGAGGACGGGACAGAGGACATCACCGACCCTGCTCACCAAACCGTAGGTGCTGCCGCGGTCGCCGTCCTCTCTAGCCTGAAGGACGCCGAGGCGGATGCCCGAGTGACCATCGAGATCAACCAAGGCAAGTGCCAGTTGTCATGGGACGGAGTGCCCCTCCGAAGGGTGTTTGTCGGCGAGGTTTCGGAGAACGGCACTCAATCCGTTTTTCCCGAGGCAATGGACGGCATCAGGTTCCAGATCGAGACCCACGGTTCGCTGGACGCCATCTCGTCGCAGTCGGGCGTGACGGAGTGGCGAACGGGCTACAAGATCACCGCTCTCACGAAGGATGGAGGCGAGTTGTCGTGGGCCAAGTCCTCCGGATCGGGTCCCTACGGGGTGGTCAAGCACTCTTCGGCCAACATCAAATTCCTGGTCTGGACCCGCAAGGTCGGACCTGACCGAATGCGGTTCTGGATCTATGCAAGGCTCGAAAGGGCGTGACGAGGGAGGTCTTCCTCCGCGCCCGCTCGAATTCCCGGCGCGCCTCCTCGACCACCTTCCCCACATCCATCGTGACCGTCGCGTTTCGCTCCAGCGTCCCGCGGACGGGAGGGCTCAAGAAGTGCAAGAGTCCACTCATGACAAACCAAGAGGCACCCGGACGGATCCCCGGGCCGGCGGTCAGGCCGGGAACGGCAGAAGCCCCGGGTGGAGCACGCCGTCGGGGTCGAAGCGCTTCTTCGCCGCGACCACGGCGGGCCACTTCTCCCCGTAATGGGCCTGCCAGCGGGCCGCGTCGAAGCCGAGCCACCCCGAGGGATAGCGCTTCGCCCCCATCTTCAGGGAGAGGTCGCTGGCCCGCTGGAGGAGGGGGCCCGCGGCGGCCATGGCCGCCGGCGGGAGGCCGGGCAGGACTCCGAAGCCCATGACGAACTCGCCCCCGGGTTTCATGAAGAGGGGGACCGTGGACGTGGTGCCCTTGCTCGGCCAGAGCAGGATGTGCCCGCCGCCCAGCACGTGGGGCGGCAGGTTCCCCAGCACGCCGGTGATGTAGGGCATCGCCGATTCCCACGGCAGGACCGCCTCCATCCACGGGTGCGTCGCCGCCCAGTAGCCCGCGCGCTTCCACAGTTCGAAGAGCGGCT
>CAZDBQ010000116.1:0-3210 GCA_964503765.1 uncultured Planctomycetia bacterium
TATCGGCTAGACGCGGTAATCAGAGTAAAGATCGTAGAGCTTGCTTGGGTGAGAAGACCTCTCTTCCCGGGAATCTGGGGATAGAGGTCCTTCAGGCAGCTGAAAAGAATTTTTTGGGTGAATCGTTTCTTCAAAATAAACGTCAAGTGACAAGCGGGACGGTGCAATCGACTCGTCGCCCCCAAAATCAACCTGGGGCAAAGCGCTGTCCATCTCGCAGCCGCAGCAACCGGAGCCTCCTCCACATCCTTCCATCCGCATCGGAGCGGCATTAACGCCCATGCCACATTCAGGAATCGCATAAACGCCAGGGGCCATGCTGAACCCCAGACAAAAAACCAATATCAAAGCCGCCCATTTCTTGGCGCTCATGTCAAAACCTCTCCATAACCGTTTCGTTTAGTGGATTCGGCGAGTTCCCGGTGGATGCGGTTAAGATACGCTTCCGTCTGGGAAGGAGTCAGGCCCTTCTTGACCTCTAGGATATGCGAAGCGATCTGCTTTTCCAACAAAACCTGGAGGCCGCCGATCTCCTCAATTTTCTGGTTAACCGCGCCGGCGTCCGCGTCTTTTTTACCCATTAAATTTAAAAGCTCAAAGCGCTCCGCGCAGATCCGCATGCACATTTTATCGGCGTCCTTGCGGAAAGACCCCTCGATTCCTTTCAAAGACTCCGCCTGCTCCGGGCTCAAACCGAGGGCGTAATACCAATTTTGACTGGGATTCAAGCTCGCCGGCCACATGAGCATACAGGCCTTACGCCCACCCCAAAAACCAACCAGCGTAATCGCGGAGATCAGAATAGTGAAAAAGAGGAGCTTCTTCATGTGGAATTGCCCTCTCCGATCGTCTTCAAGTATGTGGCGGCGACGGAAGAGGCGGGGATGCCTTGAAACTCACGGAAACCCGAAAGGTATTGGACGGAACTTCTCTGCGCTTCCAATGAAGGAGCCGCATTTCTGGCTGAATAAACACCGCCCGCGCCTCCGACGAGAAATGCAATCAGGACGACGGCCACAGCGCCTGAAAAATTGGGTGTCGGGACCCATGCCCCAAGCCTCCTAAAGAGCCTCGCGAGGGGCGGCTCCTTCTGTCTCTCCGCAACCTTATTCCAGAAAAGGGCGTCAAACTCCCTGGAGGGGGCTATCTCCGTAACGCCAGCCCTCAAAAGGGTCTCGAACTCCTCGTCAGTCCACTGATGAACACTATTTTTCGCTGGTTTATAGCTCATTTTAATCACCTTCACTCATTTAAACGTACTTTCACGGCAAAACCCCCAAAAATCATTAAAAATGCCATAACTAATTTATAATAAATAAGTTATGAAAACTCACGCGGCTTCCCTACCTCTGCCAAAAGTGTTTACTCGGTTGTAACGAGCATGAAATATTCATTGGGTAAGCTTCTCACTAAGTAACAAACAGAGAAACATTTGCATTGGGGGGATTTATGAGCCATACTTCGCGGATGAGAAACCTAGCTCTCTCTTTTTTTATAACCACTTCTTTAATAGCTGCGTTAAGTCTCCCAGCGTTCTGCGAGGAGGCTGGCCATGAAACGGCCCTCCAGCATAAGCTGACCGCCGATGGACTGCTCCGCGGCGGCAAAACGACGCAGGCTATCGAAGAGTACCAAAAAGCCCTTGCCCTCGACCCTTCTTCCAAACCCCTTTATTTCAACATCGCTGTGGCCTACAAGATCCAGAAAGATTTCAAACAAGCCATTTGGGCTTTGGAAAAGCTCGCCGCGCTTGACCCTCAGGACGTGGAAGCGCAGTACAATCTCGGCGTGCTCTATCTCTACGAGGGGAATCTTGACCAGGCAAAACTACACTTCGAAAAAGCAAAACTTTGCTGCGACAGGGATTTGACCTTCAAACCGCTCATCGAGCAAAGTTCCGCTTTCGTCACCGACGTGGGGAAGCTCGAACCCATGACCCGCCAGCTCATCCTGCTTCTTATGCGGCGGGACCTGGACGCCTAACTCCCCCGCGCTTTCTTATCTCAGACGCTCTGTTTCAAGCGTCGACTTCGGTATCCAACGGCCCTTACGATACTCCTGATACCGGTTTTCAACCATCCGGAAGCTAGCCCCGTGATTATCCACGAGACGCGCGAACTCCGTGATTGAAAATGGTTTCTCAGTACCCGCTTCCAGCGCGAATACCGGGGAGGCTAAGAGTGCCAGAACAGATACCAAACCCGCTATTTTTCCTAGGGTTTTCATGGTTGCGCCCTCCTTTTCAAGTATGTCCTACTGAATTGAACGCTTCAAGCGGCTCAAACCCCCCTCCCAAAAAGGAGTTAAACCCCTCTTATAGTAAATATTTTGTCGTTTAATGCCTTAAGCAAAGAGGGGGTCTGGCCCCTTTTTTACATGTACTTGGTAAGCTTGGTTCGGAGAACTTCCTTGGCATGGTAAATTCTTCGCTCGACCGCCTTTTCGGAAATACCCAGGATTTTGGCTATTTCCTGGTAAGGGGTATTCTGGAATTGATAGAGAAGAATCGGGACTTTGAATTTCTCAGGAAGTTCATTGATCTCCCTCTGAAGGAGCCCGCTCAATTCCTCCTGGGCAAGAAATTTACCTGGCGAAACGGCGGCCGGATCGGCGAAGGTGTCGGCCAGGGTCTGCTTCGAGTCGCTTTGTCCCTGCTTAGCCTCATCGAAGGAGAACTTTAGAAACCTTTTTTTTCTCACAACATCCAGCGCCGCGTTCACCGTCACCCGGTAAAGCCACGTGGTGAATTTTGCTCCGGGGTCGACCTTGACCTTCTTCTCGTAGATCTTGATGAAGACGTCTTGAGCGATATCTTCCGCCGCCTCCCTCTGCCGGACAAAGCGGTAAGCCAGATTGATGACTAGCCCCTTATACTTATTGAACAGAAGCCCAAAGGCGGACGCGTCGCCCTCTTGAAATCGCCCGATCCACTCCCAATCTTCATCCACGGCTTCCTTCCCGGAAGAAATTCACGCTGCCCTCGAATGCTATTCCTTCTCAATCTGGCTATAGTCCACAATCTCGTAAACGACCTCTTTCCCGCTTTTATCGATCTCCGTGTAAATATCAACCATGTCCCCCACCGCGATATCTGTAAACTCCAAATATTGGCTGACGTTATTCGTGATATGCGCGTATTCAGGATCCACCACAAATGATAGCTTCTTTTCCTCCTCGACCCCTTCCTCCACCTGCTTGACGCCAAGCATC
>CAZDBQ010000117.1:0-3254 GCA_964503765.1 uncultured Planctomycetia bacterium
CTATTTTTAGCTGGCGGGTTTTAATTTTTTGGTAGCCAAGGGTTTGTTTGTCGCCGTAGCGGTCAAATCTAAGGCGAGGTCGCCACGGCGACCGAAGCACTTATGCCGGTGCACAAAATTAATCCACCGGCCAACCCCTCCTTAAATCCTTTTTTCTCCCGCTGTGGAAGCGGATTCCAATTTTACCTGCCTCCTAAGTCTTCCCAAATATTCTTATATAACTCATTTAAAATAATAGCCTTATGACTAAAAATATTATGAAACATTTTAAGGAGTTTTGACGTCTAAATAGCAGGGTTAGGACGGAAGTGGAAAAGGGTTCTAGAGAAAATAAGGAGCGCTAAAATGTTGAAGAAATATATCGGTATCGTCATTCTCGCGGTTTTAATGTTTCAATCACTCCCCGCGTTCGCTTACCGCGATGGGGGTCGTCGTGGAGATTATAGGAGGGGATATGGTCATGGAGATCATAGGTGGGGGCATGGTCATGTTGTTCGCCGGCTGCCAGCCAGACATAGGACGATCTACTGGTCGGGCATCTCCTATCTTTTTGGCGATGGATTGTTTTATAGGCATTCACCCGCTGGCTATATCATTGTAGAGCCTCCGGTGGGAGCCATTGTTCCGATTTTACCCGATGGCTACACAAGGGTCACCGTCGAACGGACGCCTAGGTATTATTATGAGGATACGTATTACGCGGTCGCTCCGAAGGGCGGTTATGTGGTTGTGGCGCCTCCCGCTTCAGTGCCCGCTTCGCAGCTCTTACCTGTTCAAGAAAAATGGTTAGACCGGGAAACGAAGACAGATTCTATCGGTGCTATAGACAGCTACGATATCTACATTCCGAATAAAAACGGCAGCTTCATCCTCGTAACACTCAAGAAAGTTGAAAAAGGATTCATTGGGCCTCAAGGCGAGTTTTATCCGGAACATCCGACGGTAGAGCAGTTGAAGACTTTGTATGGAAAGTCATAAGAAGAGTATCTTGACGCCGGAACAGGTTGCGAAAATGAAGGAACTCTGGAAGAATAAGAAGTAACCGGAGGTTTTTGTCGACGAGAAAGATCTGATCCAGAATATTTTGTCGGGAGATGCCGACGCTTACGCGGAGATCGTGCGGGCCTATCAGGGTAAAGTTCTGGGGCTCTGCACGTCTCTTTTAAGGAATACCGCGCAGGCAGAAGACGCCGCGCAGGAAATTTTTATAAAAGCCTATCAGTCCCTGCGGTCGTTTCGCGGAGATTCATCCTTTTCCACGTGGCTTTACCGTATTGCGGCCAATCACTGCAAGGATCTTCTCCGTAAACGGTCCCGGGAGAAGACGGAATCGTTGGATACGCTCGTCGAGGAATCCAATGAAGGGTTGCGAAAATCGGTGGAACCCTCTTTTGATCCAAGAGATAGGGTGGTCGCATCTGACCTGATCGAAAGGGTTTTTTCCACTCTGTCCCTCGATGAGCGGCTTATTTTGACTCTTCGTGAAGTGCAGGGCTTAAGCTATGGAGAGATTTCAGCGACGTTGGGGTGCTCTCTGGACACTATGAAATCCCGTCTTCGACGGGCGCGGAAAACATTTCAAGAAAAAGTAAGACACTTTCAGGCGGGAAAAACGTCTAAATAACAGGAGCCAAGCGATGAACCACGAAAAAATGAAAGAACGCATTTTCGCCTTATACGACGGTGAGCTTGACCCGGCCACCCGCGGGGAAGTGGAGGCACATCTTGGTGACTGCGCGGAGTGTCGGGAACTTTATGAGCGTTGGGAAGAAACCGCGAAAACTTTTTTTAAGGCGCCCGAAACGAAACCGTCGGAATTTTTTGTGCGGCAGGTGATGAGCGGGATCCGTGAATTAGATACGCCGAAGCCGGCCTTGAGCCGAGCCAGGATTTTGCGATGGTTCGTTCCGGCGGCGGCGCTTGCGTTGGTGCTTCTTTCGATTGTACCTGTTCCGACGCAGCCCAATTCTATCGATACGTGGTTGTCTCAGGAAATGAGCGGCTCTTCACAATGGGTCTTTTCGAACAAAGCCCTGACGATGGACGATACGCTTGAATTTGTAATGGAGGAATCATCATGAAACTTGAATGGAAACAGACCACCATCGTGCTTGTGCTGGGGGTTGCTTTGGGAGTGGTGGGTACTTTACGGTTCCTGCCGGCTGGAACTCATCACGGACAGTGGAAAAATCCTGAGGGCTTTCATAATCGCCTCATGAATCGTTTTACCTCAAAACTCCAATTAACTCCCGACCAGCAGCAGAAGATTTCCTCTATTTTAGAACAAACCCATTCTAAAATGACCGCGATGAGAGAAGAGATAGGCCCGAAATTCCGGGAAATCAAGAACTCCGCCCGCGCGTCGATTCGCGAGATTTTGACTGCCGAACAGCAGAAAAAATTTGACGTGATGAACGCTGAAAAGGACAGGCGCTTTAAAAGACGCCACTCGAAGATGCGCCCCTGACCCATCAAGCTTCAGAGGTTTAAAGTTCTGCCTTCTTTCTAATCCTATCTGCCTGTAGTAGAATAATTCTCGCCATGAAACAAAGGACTGAGGAGGAAAGACGTTGAGAAAGAGATTTTTTACGGTCGTCGTTCTGCTGGTAATTTTTAGCCTGGCGTTTCTTCTTTTAAAGGAGAACGAAGGCCGCACGGCCGCCGAGCAAAAGCTCAAGGATCTTCAGTTCAAGGTGGATTCCTTGGGCAGTGAGAAAGAAAACGTGATTAATGAGCTGGAGACCCGTGTCTCGGAGATGGAGGGACAGCTGAAGGAGTCTGAGGCGAGGTATCAGACGTTGTCTGAGGAGAAAAATGCCGAGATCACCGGATTAATGACGGAGGCACAGGAGCGGTCCGAACAGCACGAAGCCGCGATCAGCGCCAAGGCCCAGGAAATCACGGGTCTTGAGTCCAGGGTTCAGGAGGAATCCGCGAAGTTTAACGCGCTTTTAGGTGAAAAAAATGCTGAAATTAACGACCTGGGGAAAAGACTAGAGGACGCCTCAGCGAAGATTAGTACGTTACTTAGAAAGATTGAAGGGCTGGAGACAAAAAATCTATCCGGCGAAAATAAAATAGCGGAGCTTGAGGCAGAACTTCAAAGGTTGGGGCAGCAGAAGGCGCGGCTTTCCGAAATTATCAGGGAAGATGAGACGCGGCAGGCCCCTAATGATTAACTTGAGATAATTTTTCGGTAAGCAGGAAAAAAACCAGAACTCCCCAGAAAAAGATAGTCCCCAGAACCGGCACTC
>CAZDBQ010000118.1:0-4328 GCA_964503765.1 uncultured Planctomycetia bacterium
TGGAGAATCGCGCAGCCTTTTTTAGCCCAGTATTTCGACAGCTCAGCAATTAAATCTTGAAAATAGACCATTTTAGTTGAATCCCATTTTTTCTAAGAAAACAACGGACTTCAGTTTTTTGGATAAATGAAAATCCACAAAACGCCTTAAAACTTTCTCAAGCTCCTCTCCCACCCCTTGGGAAACTTTCACGTTATAAAGATCCTTGATGGCCGATCGCCGGACGTGCTCAAGAAAATTGAGCGCTCCGCGGGAGACCGGAATGCTGGTCCCTTTGGATTGGCCGCGGGCATTTTCGCATTGGCCACAATGGATCCCGCCCAGGCTTACACTGAAATAGGCTGGGTCCGGGTCCTTGGCCTGGCAAATCGTGCAGGTCTTGATCTCGGGCATCAGTCCCAAGTACTCGAAGAGCTTCACCTCGAATATTCGTGCCCCTCTTTTGGGCGAAGCCCCCGTCGACAAAAATAAAAGAGAATCCTTCATCAAATCGAAGATCTGCGGATTGGCGTCTTCACTTTCCACCAACTCATTCAAAAGATCGGTGTAATAGCTGGCGTAAGACAAACGCTCCAAATCCTGCCGCACGTTCGTAAAAAGATCAAGCAGGTCTATCTGGGTGACGAGATGAAGGTCTCCGCCTCTCTTTCGCCTGTAAAAAAGAATCTCATTCAGGGAAAAAGGCTCAAGCGTACTGCCAAACCGGGCCCGCGAGTCGCGGATCCCCTTCACAATCCCCCGTATTTTTCCATACTCCCTTGTATAAAAAGAACCAAGCAAACTGGTATCGCGATAGTCCTGCGTTTTTAAAACAAAGGCGAGCGTTTTTGTCGCGCTCATCTTAAATTTTCTTCAAAGGCGGAACCGCGGCACCCCCGCTAATCACGAGCCGAATACCCTCCTCGACCGTCATGTCAGCCTCAATCAATTCCTCTTTGGGAACAAAAACAAAATTACCCGTCGCGGGGTTGGGGGGCGAAGGCACAAAAACGCTCACGATGTCCTTGCCTGTTTTCTCGTGGATCTCCCAGCGCTTATCCTGCGTGATGAAGGCCATCGCGTACACGCCCTTACGCGGGTACTCCAGAAAAACGACTCGGTGAAACATCCCGCGCTTATCCCCAAAAAAGGCCTGCGCGATTTCCTTAATCGACGAATAGACATTGCTAAAGAGAGGTATGTTTTTTAAAAGAGTTTCACCCCCGGAAATAATTTTGCGGATCAAAAATTTCTCAGTCGCCAGGCCTATGACCGTTATGAAAAAGAATACAATCACGGCAATCGCTACCTTTGTAAGGAGAACCTTGAAGGTCGCCTCAATTTCAAAAGGCAGGATCTGAAATAAGGGGTTTACCACCAAGCCATCCGTCAGCTTGACGAGATAGCCAATGAAAATAATCGACAAATAAAGAGGGCCCAGCGCCAAAAGCCCTGCCGCAAAATGGTTTCTTAGTTTACTAAACATATTTTCACCTCATTAATAACTGAAAGAGTAGCGCCGTGACGAGAATCCCTAAAAGGGCGCCCGTCAAAGCCTCCCAAACCGTATGAATCTTGGCGCGAACACGGCTTTGCACGACCAAGAGCGCCAAAAGCAAAGTCGCGAAGATAACAAAAAAATTTGTCTGGGTAAAAAGAACGGCTGTCCAAAGCGAAAATGCGACCGCCGAGTGTCCGCTCACCGGCCCGCCCCTCAGGGGGGTCCCGCGGTGCAAAAAAGCCTTGCCCATGATCACCAGGAATACTACGACCACTATCGAAACTAGCATCACCTGCCAGGGTGTGAAACGAAGCCGATCAGCCGCGATCTCAAGAGGCCAAGACAGATATTTGGAAAGTATCAACACCCCGATCACGAGTGAGTTTAAAACGGCGATCAAAACAATCCCGGCCGCCATGTCTTTGATAAGACGGACCGCCGGATGAAACGCGTCCTCGACCACATCCATGATGTCCTCGATGACGGTGTTGGCCATCTCAGTCGCCAGCACAAAATTCACCGAAAGAAAAAGAATGATCCACTCCAGCCGGCTTACGCCCAAAAGAAGCGCCGATAGCAAAATAAGGAATCCGATAAAAAAATGGATCCGCATGTTCCGTTCATGCTTAACGACGTGGACAAATCCCTCTATCGCGTCGTTCAAACTCCGCAGAAAAGTCCTCTTTAGCATCGGGCCCTTTCTCCTAAAGAATCTTCCTTAAAATCAACTCCTGCCGGCGCTGCATCCGTATTTTATCCCTTTTCTTCTCGTCGCGGTAGCCCAAAAGATGGAGCGCACCATGCACCAGGTACCTCGCCAATTCCTCTTTAAAGGGGATGCTCAACTCCTTCGAAACCGACCTGGCCATCTGGACCGACACCACCATGTCCCCGAGATAATCCGATTCCCTGAGCGTCAACGTCTCAGGCCGGCACCAGAAAGAAATAACGTCCGTGGCGTAGTCATGCTTTAAAAACTGTTTATTCAAGGAGCGGATTTCGCGGTTGTCTGTCAAAAGAACGCTGACGGAGTTCCTTTTCGCCCCCTCCTCTTTCAAAGCCCGAGCCACTACTTTTTTTATCCAAGGAACACTGACGCCTATTATTCCGGACGCGCGCCTGACCTCTATCACCGGATTTTAATCCCGAGCTCCTTCAATTGCCGCTCATTCACGGGAGAAGGCGCGTCGGTCATCGGGCAAACAGCCTTTTGGTTCTTGGGAAACGCAATGACTTCACGGATCGACTCAAGCCCCAGAAGAATCGTGAGTACGCGATCAATCCCAAGGGCGATGCCGCCATGCGGAGGCGCCCCGAATTTAAAAGCCTTCAAAAGAAACCCGAACCGCAGCTCGGTCTCTTCAGCGCTCAACCCAATCGAAGTAAAAATTTCCTTCTGTCGGGACTCACTGTGAATACGCACCGATCCGCTGGCTATCTCATTCCCATTCATCACCAGGTCATAGGCGCGGGAGCGCACCTTGGTGGGATCCAAAGAATCTTTTTTGTATTGGGCCCAGTCCTCTTCGTTGGGGGCCGTAAATGGATGATGCTCGCTGTCCAATCTCTTTTCTTCCTCATTGTATTTAAAGAGCGGGAAGTCCATGACCCAGCTAAAGTGAAATTCACCGCTTGGGACGAGCTTCTTCCAGCGGGCCACGTGAAGGCGCAACGCCCCCAGGACCTTCAACGCTTTCGGCCTATCATCGGCGATAAATAAAAGAAGGTCTCCCGCGGAGGCGTGAAGCTTTTTCGTTAAATCTTCCTGGATTTTCGCGTCAAAAAATTTCGCGATGGGAGAATCCAGCTTGCCGTCAGCCACTTTAAAATAGGCCAGTCCCAAGGCGCCCTCGCCCTTAACAAATTCCGTGAGGTCGTCCACTTCTTTTCTTGAAATGTCTGCCGCCTTCGGCAAGCAAATACCCAGAATTCGTCCCTGTTCTCTGGACAAGACATCCTTAAAGACCCTAAACTCCGACGCCTTCACACAATCCGAAACATCCTCTATCGCCAGGCCAAAACGCAGGTCCGGCTTGTCCGTCCCGTAGCGGCTCATGGACTCGTCATAGGTAAGCCGCGGAAAAGGAGTTTTAAGTGTAAATCCCAGTACATCCTTAAAAATATCGCGCAAAACTTCTTCCACCACCGCAAAAAGATCATTTTCCTCCAAAAAGGACATCTCCATGTCGAGCTGTGTAAACTCCGGCTGGCGGTCAGCGCGTAAATCCTCATCTCGGAAACACTTGGCGATCTGAAAATAACGGTCGAAGCCTGCGACCATTAGAATCTGCTTAAAAAGCTGCGGGGACTGGGGCAGCGCGAAAAACTCGCCTTGATTCACTCGGCTGGGGACCAGGTAATCCCGGGCACCTTCGGGCGTAGACTTTGTGAGAATCGGCGTTTCTACTTCAATAAACCCATGTTTATCGAGCACACGCCTGATGATTTGATAAATTTTATGCCGCGTAAAAAGATTCTTCTGGACCGCAGGATTCCTGAGGTCGAGGTAACGGTATTTCATGCGGAGCTCTTCGTTGGTCTCTTGGCTCTTGGTCACTTCAAAAGGCAGCGGGTCGCTCGAGCTGTAATGGTCTCCCTTTTCGGCGACGACTTCAATTTTACCTGTCGCGATTTTTGAATTCTCCGTTCCATTGGGCCTAAGCTGCACCTTGCCGCTTACCCAAACGCAGTCCTCCGACTTAAACGTGTGGGACTTAATCCAGGCTTGAAACTCGGCACTTGCGACGATCTGCGTTTTGCCGTAGCGGTCGCGCAAATCAATGAACGTAAGGCCTCCATGATCTCGTACGGTATCGATCCAACCGCTAAGTCTCACCTCCCTACCAAT
>CAZDBQ010000119.1:0-2708 GCA_964503765.1 uncultured Planctomycetia bacterium
GAGCTCGGCGGCGGCGTCCTTCCGCAGGTACGCCTCGACGTGCTCCCGGGTCACCCTGTCGGCGAGAAATTCCTCGGTCTGGAACTCCTGCGCCATGAACCCCCTGAATTGGGAGAGGACCCAGGCGGCCTTCCTCTTGGTTGCCTTGGCGTGGTAGAGGGGGGAGTGCTCGGCGAAGTATCGCTCAACCAGCGACTGCCAGTGGACGACGGGCTTGGGGTCGCCGGCCGCCTCGACCGCGGACACGAGCGCCTGCTTATAGTCGGAGGTCCGGAGATTCCTCCGGATCCGCTTCCCCCCGAGGGCGATGTCGACCCACCAGACCTGGTGGCGCCTATAGAGGGTGACCCCGGGCTCGATCTGAACCCTTCCGACTTCCGACGACATGACCGCCTCCGCTCGAGGAGGCCGGCCCCTGCGACAAGGGCTGGCCCAGTCCCCATCGGAATGCGGTATTCAACCGTTTCTCGTTCATCCGCCCCTGTTTCGTCACAGCTTTCGTCACAGGTCCGTTTAAACCCGTCCAAAGGGTGGGCCCGGTGGGATTCGAACCCACAACCAAGGGATTATGAGACCTCAGGCGGGTCAACCGGTCCCGGGGGTAGTCTTTGGGAACCCCTCCATGGCCGATCAGGATGACGGCGCGACTCATGGGTTCACCTCTTTTCCAAGTTTTTCAGGGCGCCCCAGGAGATCGCGGAGCGCGATCTCGAGCGTGGGATGCTGAAACTCGAACCAGGACTGGATCAATTTCGCGGGTCGGACCTTCGCGCCTCCCAGGAGAAGGGCGTCCGCCAATTCGCCGAAGGCCAGGCGGGCGAGGAAGGCCGGCATCGGAACGAGGGCGGGTCGTCCCAGGACCGAGGCCAGGGTCCTGGTGAACTCCTGGTTGGTGACGGCTTCCGGTGCCACCGCGTTCACGGGACCGTGAAGCCTGGGATCCGTCAGGGCGCGGAGGATCACCGCCGAGAGATCGGGGAGGGAGATCCAGCTCATGTACTGTCCTCCATGACCCAGCCGTCCGCCCAGGCCCAGAGAGAAGGGGGGGAGCATCTTCGAGAGGGCGCCGCCCTTGGGGCTCAGGACGATCCCGATGCGGAGGTTCACCACTCGGATTCCCGCGCATCGTGCCGGTTGGGTGGCTTTCTCCCAGTCCTCGCAGACTTCCGCGAGATATCCCGTGCCGGCCCCGCTTGATTCCGAGATCTCCTCGTTTCCCCGGTCTCCGTAGAAGCCGACGGCCGAGGCCGAGACGAGCGTCTCGGGAGGGCGCTGCAGCCGGGCCAGGGTTTCGCAGAGGAGCCGGGTTCCGAGCACCCTGCTCTGCCGGATGCGGGCCTTCCTGTCCGGGGTCCAGCGGCCGCCCGCGATGTTTTCGCCGGCCAGGTGAACCACGCCGTCGAGGCCCTCGAGCGCACCCGGATCCAGTCGGCCCGCCTCGGGGTCCCAGCCGCCGGGGCCACGGCCGAGGCGGATCACCTCGTGACCTCCTGTGGACAGCAGCGGGAGGAGATCGGATCCCACCAGGCCCGACGCGCCGGTCACGAGGATCCTCCGGGCGCTCTTGCCCTGGTGCCTCCGGAGATCCTCCGCCGTCCGGCGGTGGCGATATTCGAACAGGCGCTCCAGGGACGCCCGAACCCAGCGTCCCGCCAGCGCGGACCCCCAAGAGCCGAAGGGCAGGGCGTACTCGATGCGATCCTCGAGGAGGCAGGCGCCTTCTCCCGCCGGCTTCATCAGGTGGGTGTGCTCCCAGCGTGGAAAGGGGCCTGAGAGCAGCACGTCCCTGAACTGCAGGTCGGGGACGACGTCGCGATGCTCCACGACCCAGCGTCCGCCGGGTCCTCGAAGGGTCACGCGGCCGCCATTCTCGATCCCTCCGACCCGGTCGAGCACCTCGACGCGCTCCCAGGGCGGGACCAGGCGCTCGAAGGCGCCCGGCCGGCTGTGCCAGCGGAACACGTCGGCCGCCGGGACGTCCAGCCAGGTGGTCTTGATGAACGTTTCGTGTCTCATGGATATGATTGTAGTGAAAGAAATATTGCATTACATGAAAATCTCCTGTATTCTGACGGGAGGCTTGAGCGGGAGTGAAACGAGGCCCGAATTGTTTCACGCGGTTCAAAATGTGGAGGCTGCGATGCTGACGCCGGCGGTCCGGGAGGGACTGGGAAGCTACGCGATCGGGGAACGGGTGCGCTCGCTCCGCCTGAAGAAGCGGCTGGGGCTGGTCGAACTGGGGAAGCACACGGGCCTCTCGCCGGCGCTCCTCTCCAAGATCGAGTGCCGTCGCATTTTTCCCACGCTTCCGACGTTGCTGCGGATCGCGATGGTCTTCGGCGTCGGCCTCGACCATTTCTTCATCGATCCCAAGAAGAAGCAGGTGGTGGCGGTGGTCCGGAAGCGCGACCGGAAACGCCTTGCCGAGCAGGTCCAGGGCGGCCCTCCCTCCTTCGACTTCGAGAGCTTGGACTTTCAGGCCAACGATCGGAAGCTCAACAGCTATCTGGCATTTTTCCGGGAGCTCGCTCCCGGGAAGCCGAAACCGCACGCCCACCCCGGAGCCGAACTCCTCTACGTTGTGCGTGGCCGGTTGGCGATCCGGATCCTCGACGAGGACCGAGTCCTGGACGCCGGGGACTCGATCTACTTCGACAGCAGCGCGCCGCACAGCTACCGGCGGGTGGGACGTGCGCCCTGCGAGGCCG
>CAZDBQ010000120.1:0-13126 GCA_964503765.1 uncultured Planctomycetia bacterium
CAATCCTTCTAAAAAAGACCCAGCGCATCTTCTCCAGATATGGATTCTGCCCAACAAAACGGGCCTGTCGCCCGGCTATGAGCAAAAGGTCATCCCTCAGGGTCACGACAACAAGCTTACTCTCATCGCTTCCGCCAAACCCACGACCGGCGCCGCCCTCATCCACCAGGATGTCCAGGTCTACACCTGCGCCCTGGAAAAGGGGCGGGCGCTCGAGAGGGTAATCGCGCCAGGCCGAGCGGTTTGGCTCCAAATGGTTAGGGGAGAGGTCAAAATCAACGCGGAAACGATAGGGCACGGCGATGGCGCAGCCATAGAGGGTGTGCCAAAACTCACCTTCACGGCTGAGAAGGATTGTTTATTCCTCCTGTTTGATTTATCCTAATTAAGAAGAAAGAAGCTCCAAAAGCGCCGACCCAATAACATTCGTTCCAGCGCCGACCAAAGCTCCTGTGCCAGCTTTACCGCCAGAGACTTCGGCAGAAATAGCACCAGTGGCCGCCCCGATCAACCCTTGCCTTAAAATTCTTCTATTCGGATCCTCCCGACGCGCGTACGAATAATAAGCCGGAGCAGGCTGCGACTGAGGCACGTAATAAACTTGCGGGTCCGCATATACGACTCGTTGCGGTTGCGGCGCGTAGTAAACTGGCTGTGGGCTATTATAGTAAGTAGGTTGTTGATAAGCCGCTGGCGGCGCCGGCTGGTAACTTGTGGCTGATTGTGCGTAAACAACGGGCGCGGGGATAGGCTGCTGTGCCGGGGATGGGCCTATGAGAAGGTCAAGAAGAGCACCTCCTACCACCGCTATTCCTGCGCCGACTAAAGCCCCTTGGCCAGCCTTACCGCCTGAAACTTCGGCGGCGATGGCCCCGGTGCCAGCTCCCAAAAGAGCCTGCCTTAAAATAGAGAGAGAGTTGCTGTCCGCCGCTAACCCTGGCATCGCATTTCCCAAGATCATTAATACCGTAAATATCAAGATTCCGACCTTACCGAAATTGCTCATGGTTTGGTTCCTCCTTGCAATCATCTTATTAGACGAAGGAGAGCACCAAAAGGTTTCTAACTTTTTCTTGGGAATTCCTCAAAACGACGATTAACAACTGGCTGGCTGGACATCCTGTGGACAAGTGCCCTTTTACCCTCTTAATGTCCTATAATGTATCTTATGTTAAGTATTCTATAGGGAGGGGCTGTCTGAAAGGGTCTTTAGAGGCTTTTATTAGATCCGGCGAATCCAGTCAATATCGGCGCCGTTCTCGGGGTCAAATAAACCGCGTAGGTAGACGTCAAAATGAACGCCTCCTCCGCCTGTGGCTGTGACGTTATTGCCGATAAAGGCGCCATAGAAGGCCGGCGATCCGGAAATGTCGATATCAGCCTGCGGGGCCTTAATCGCCGCGATAAAGTCAGGGCCGCCATGCACATTCAGTGTCGTGGTGTTTGGTGTGCAATAAATTTGAAGCCTAAAAGGAAACTGGGTACCGCTTAGATTAGCAATTCCGTTTCCGCCGGCGTCAAAGCTACTCCCGTCTACATAGAGAATCAAGGTGGTGCCTGGGTTTACTTGCAGCTGAGCGGTGCCTCCGATATTAAAATTACCCGTAACATAAATTGTAACAAGATCATTAGGATTGACTCCGAGCTGGGCGACGTCTCCCCCATTCATATTGACTGAGCTATATTTGTAGGAGCCTGCGGGGAGCGGTGTGCCCGGCGGCGTCGTGCTAAGCGTCCCCGACGAACCTAGCGCGATAAGAGCGGGCGGCACGACCACATCTCTGATAAATTTTTGTGGAGCCTGATAAACATCGCCGGAAACCTTACCGGGAACGTCGACCGCACTGCCGGACCCCGTGGAAGCGTCGCCGGCCACGACGGGATTGCCGTTCGCTGAATTTAGATCAATGGCGTCGTTATTATTCATTAAATTTGTTCTCACATCCCCATCTGTTCCGCGATTCAATATCGTATCGTAGGGCCCCAAGGTTGAATTGTAGCTGTCTGTAAATGCATTTCCGGTGAAGCGAACGACCTGCTTGGCTGTTATGGCCCCTGAAAAAGGCGGCCTGGGTATGATCTGGGCCTTAAGCGTCACAACTTTTGTACCCCCGCCCGGTGTGTTATACGTGCCGATGGATGTGGCGATAGTTTCATTTGTGGGGACATAAGGCGACTGCCATATCGCGGCGTGGTTCGTTACGTTGACCGCATAACTGCCTATAACATTCCCGTTGTTATCAGTCACATCACGCGTCACAGAACCGGTAAAAGTCTGCCCGTCGAAATTGTATTCCCACATCACCTCCTCAATTCCGGCTTCCGCTATGACCTCGGCTTTTAGGTCGTATTTTGACGAAAAAACAGCGCTGCGCTCCGCGACAATGATCAGTAAGTAGGTCGTCACAAGCGCAAAAAGAAAAAAGGTTAGGACAACGACCGTTACCAGAGCGAATCCCTTCTCGCCCGAACCGCCCGCTACCCCTTTTTTAGCCCAAAGAATCATCCCTTGCCCCCTTAACCGTTTGGCTTGTTTCTCAAGCGGACATTGCTATTCAGCGATGTCGTCTGTGTTTGAGACGAGCGAAGCGTTGTGCCACGAACCGTAATTTGTATATTAAAATTATAAAGACTTGTTTCGTTGGCAATGCTCGAAAACCCCGTCCCGGCGGTGTTTGAAAATGTAAGCCCCGTGACATTTCGTGCGATGATCTTGCCGGTCGAGTTTGTGCCGTCATTTCGCTGACTACTTCCGCCCAAAGTTAGATTTCGAATCAGTGTCGTTGGGCTGGCCGAATCTAGCTTGTAAACAACCTCGTCAAAGTTATTATCGATGTCTGTCGGTTCACCGTTCGCGTCGATACTGGGAACCCGCAGGACAAGGACTTGATTGCCGGTTGTATCTCCTCCTGCCGACTGTGCTCTAATCGTGATTGCCTCCTTTGTGTCACGCGTAACCATGTCGATCGCGAAACGCGCCCACCGGTTAGAGCTAAAAAAAACATTCTGCTGGTAGAGCTCATTTCGCATGACAAAAAAAGCGGCAAAGAAAGCGGCCATGAATAAAGCGCTGATGGCTGTGGCGGCCATGAGCTCGATCAACGTAAATCCTGCCTGCGATTTTAAGATCTTCATCGCCCAATCACCCCCGATTGATCCCGACACGCGTGACGTAGGTCGTAAGGCTTTCTGTGAGGGTACGGCCGGACCGGGCTGTCCAACTAACCTGAAGGGTTATTTTTTTAATATCGTCCCCGAAAGAACTTTGAAGTATCCTCGTACCCGTGCCGTTCAAGAGTTTTGAAAGGGGTCCACCAGAATCGGTGAAAGTGCTGCTAGCACCCAGCGCCGCAACCGTGTCGTAGTCTATGCTGCGAATATTTTCCATTTCTTTGCGGAGTGCGTTCATGGCATACATGTGGGAGCGGTTCTCATCGGCCATAAGAAAACCATGGCCTAAAATGTAGCCCATCGAGGTAAACGCCATTGTGGCAATTGCGACTGCAATCAGCACCTCAAGGAGAGTAAATCCTTTGGAGGATTTTAAGAGTTTCATGTAAGAGGCCCGTTTATACCTTCTTTACCAATATTATATATTATTAAACACTGATTATCAATGAATCGAGGGCCAGAAAAGAAAACTCCCCTTGAGGTTTAATCCCCAAGGGGAGTTTTTTTGAAGCGCTTTATTGCCTTAGAACGTTACGGTTACTCTCGAAATATACTCAGAAGCGGTCGCATCCTCAGGCTCGGCAAACATGTCGCCAGGGACAAACCAGTTCGCGTAGAAAGAGAACGTCACGTCCTCTGTGTAATTGTAGATCACAGCCGTATCTATCTCCCAGCCAATCTCATCATCAAGCTCAATCGATGAGGGATCAGTCGGAATAAGGTGCTGAGTCTCATCTGCCCAGAAGTAGAACCAGCTTGCGGTAAGCTTCAGGTCTGCTAGGGGCTGGAGTGAGCCATAGATATTAACGTGCTGGATGTTTTGACCGGCAATCTGGTCACCGCCAAAACCGGATTCCCAATAGAACTCCCGGTAATCCTGAATCCAACCATAGATCGGCCCGCGATAGGCGCCATTCCACGCGTTGTATTCGTCGGCGGTGGCGCTAAGGTCATCTTCACCCGACAGGTGAACATATTCAATACCAACCATCGGTTTCCACTCGTAATCCCAACGGTATTCTCCAAAAACGTCAAAAGCCCAAGCAGCTCTGTCCCGCTCGGGATTAGATGCCGCAGCGCGAAAATCACCGAACTGATACGCCAGCTCGGCACCCAGAGTGATCTGAGAGATAGGATCAAACTGAACACGCCCGCCGATGGTGTGGGTATCGTTATTGCGGGTTGAATCGCCAAAACCACCATCTCCGCTAAAGGGAGAGCCAGTGCCAACCAATGTAGCGCGATCATTCTCGGTCACCCAGTATACTTCGGCGACGGCGTTATATTCCGCGAATTTATAATTAACGTTCGCGATGTAAAGATCCTTATCATCCTCCGGATCATGCGCGTTCTCATCAATCTTGGAGTAAACAAAATCGATGGTCCAAGGATTGAAGTCGAGTGTGGCGCGGATCGCGTCAAAGGACTGGATCTGTGTGAACTCATCCGCCATTATCGTGCCAAGGCCGGTCGGATAATCCTGCGGATTCCACCCAATAATAAATCCTCGTCCAAACAGAAGATCCTGACGGCCGATGGTCAGTGTGAGAGGGGCATAGAAGATCTCTCTCATCTGGACATACGCCAAGTCAAGTCCAATGTTGAATTCGTTCTCAAAACTGGAGTCCGCTCCAAAGGGGCCTGGGCTGAATTCATCAGCGCCTGCATTCCAATCCCTCTGGTTAATTAGGTTAATCACTGTAGATACATTGTTGGTAAGATCCGCGGCGATCTCTAGCTGAGTGATGGTCATAAACCAATCATCACCATCGGAACGATTGTTATCATCTGAACTGTGGGAAATGCCCGGCACACCCGACAGAACCGCTGAAGTACCCGCATCATTCCCATCCACTAGATCATAGCCATCGCGATGGAAATGGTAAATATCGATCGAACCGCTTACTTTTACGTTCTGTGTTTCAGCGAAGGCGGGGACCGAGAAGGTCAACGCTAGCGCTAAAACCAATAACGCTTTAGATAGTTTCATTAGATCTCCTGTAGAAGTGCATTTTATTTTCTTAGTTAAGGGTACTGCTTTTAGGGTAGCTGGCTTATCAGGCCAGCCGATAACCTTATGTGCCTATTGGGTTATTCACCTCCTTTTGCGGCGTAGAGTAGGTTACCTTTTTACATTTAACTAACTGCACTTTATCATACATAACTATGTTAAATCAATGTAACGGCCGTATTACTAATAGGTTTTAATGCAACGGCTAGCGGGGGGCCTTCTGATAGGCGTCATAGACATATTTGGCAAAATAGATATCGAGCACCGCTAGGCCTGTAGAGTCAAAGATGGTAATTTCATCACGGCTTCCCCTCCCCTTCTTCTTTTCACAGACAATCTCCCCCAGTTCCGCGTAGAGAGTGCGCTTGGAAAAGAGCCCCTTAGAGCAAGGGACATTGATTTCGCCGCTGTGACAGGCCTGCTCCCACTCGTCCACGACGACTTTAGAGGCGGCCAAAAGGGCCGGATCAAGCTCCCGCTTACCCTTGGCGTCGGCACCTATAGCGTTGATATGGGCTCCCTTTTTAATCCACGATCGCTTGACGAGCGGCTTTTTGGAGGGTGTGCAGGTGACAACAATATCGGCCTCGGATACACATTTTTTGATGTCTGAAGAAACAACGGGATTCCCCATCTGGCGGAAGCGCCGGCAAAAATTAGCCGCTTCCCCCTCCTTGTAGCCCCAAACGGATATTTCGTCAAATTTATAGCGCGAAAAATGCGCGCGAAGCTGATACTCTGCTTGCAGTCCCGCCCCGACAATGGCTAATTTTTTGGGCTTGGGGATCGCTAAATAATGGCTCGCCACGGCGGCTGCGGCGGCCGTACGCATGGCCGTAATGGTATTAGCCTCGATAATAGCCAACATCGCCCCTGTGTCGGGCGAATTAAGAAGAATCGTGCCATTAACCGTCGGAAGGCCCAAACGACGATTGCCCGGAAAGACGCTTATCCACTTAACCCCGCAGGAGCTGTTATTCTTCTCATCAATGAAAGCGGGCATTGACCTGAAATCGCTTGAATAGGTATCCGGTATTTGTAAATAAATCTTGGGAGGCATCTGGGTCTTCTTCCGGCCCGCCAAGCTAAATGCCTCGCGCGCCAGACGAAACGACGTCTTTTCATTCAAAAAACCGCTGACTGTTTTTTCAGTAATATAAAGAAACATAATTGGCGGGCGGTGGTTACTTTTTCAATAAATCAAGAAGGGCGTTTATCCTGGTCGTAATTCCCTTCAAATCATCCTTCTTCCGCGTCTCAATTTTATGGCCGTAGTCGCCTGCCAGCACGCGGTCCAGCTCCTTCTCAAGCCGCTCGATGGGCCCGGCAAACCGGTGGGAAATGGTTAGGGAGACCCAGAGCACAATTAATGCAAGAGGCGGCAGGGAAATCGCAAGCCATAGATTGACTCTTTCAATCACGGGAACAAGGTTCGCCATGATAGCCTCAGGAAAAACCATCTGCAGCGCCAGGAGATTGAAGACTAAATTATAAAAACAAAATCCGATCACGATCGTGGGAGCCAGCATGGCCAGAACCACGATTAAGAGGTACTTCGCCTGAATCGGGTGCTTCATCATCCACTGGGTTCTAATCTTCATCTCTCAAGATCCCCTTTCTTAAGGTTTCTTAGTTGTCTCGTTTATTGGAAGATCCGCAATTTTCTGCTTTGCCTTGAAGACAATCTCCCCAAAATCTGATTGTGACGTCGTTCCTGTATTGTCCGAATCACTCATAATCGCAACAGCCCCAATGGGCCGCTTCGGCTCCTTGCCAAAAAGTTTCAAATAGTCCTGATAAATATTTCGTTCCTCCGTCTGCCAGCCCCCCTCGATCTCTGCCCCTTTCCCGCTTCTTATGACAAAAAGCTTTATCCTGTCAGAATAGGGGCTTGATTCAGCGGAGCCGGCGTTGATATTTTCGTCCCAAATGTACTCAATGACATTTGTGTTAAAAAAATTGGACCCCGGAAATATCACGTAGATCCGCGCGGCGAAATCATCCTCACTTCGATTCGCCAAACGCTCAGGGTGTTTCTTTTGGGGAAAGGTGATCGCCCTCCATCGCCATGATAAATAAAGATTCGGGGTAACTTCACGACTGAGCTTGATGTACAACCCGGAGGAGGCGCCTGCGCTGGAAGAGTTTAGAAACCCCTGACTGTTCTCCGTAAGCACCTGATAAGCAGTCTTGCCTTTAAAAACTTTCTCCTCCCAATTTTTTAGTGAGGCCTGGTTCTCAAAAGAAAATTTATTCAGGACAGTGAAGTGCTTCGCGTGTTCAGCTGCTGCGTCAAAAATCTTGCCGGGCAAAAAACTTTTTTTTAAAAAATGCGCGCTGACGAGTGTCAGCAATAAGGCAGTCTCAAGTAACAGCACAAGCGTTAGGATCCGGATGCGGTCATTTGTTTTCATAGAGGGTACCGGTTTGTGATCGGCATTCGCCTATCTCTGCCAAACGCCTTGGGGGTAATCTTAATCCCAGGGGGCGATTGTCTTCTTTTGTACTCGTTGCCATCCACCATCCTCGCGGCTTTATGAGCCACCGCGCGCGTGATCCCCTTTTTGATAATTTTATCCATAGACAAATCCTTCTCCACATAAAGCTCAAGAAATTTGTCCAGAACGCTGTACGGTGGCAGCGTGTCCTGGTCTGTTTGGTTCGGCCGCAGTTCCGCCGTGGGAGGCCTTTTTAAAATACTTAAAGGGATTGAGTGCTTCGGCTCCTGAGAATTTCGATAACGCGCCAGTCGAAAAACCAATGTTTTTGGCACATCCTTAATCACCGCAAAGCCGCCCGCCATGTCACCGTAGAGAGTGCAATAGCCCGTGGCCATTTCGCTTTTATTCCCCGTCGTCAGCACCAAATGCCCCAATTTATTGGACAACGCCATTAAAATATTGCCACGTATTCGGGCCTGCAGATTCTCCTCGGTAAGATCCTCCGGCAAGCCGGCAAAAACATCGCGGAAGACCTCCTGATAGGCATGAGCGATCGTGTGAATTTTAAACTCAAGGCATTTGATCCCAAAATTTTTCGCTAATAATTTCGCGTCCGCATAGGTCTCCGGCGAAGTATACCGAGACGGCATCGTCACCCCCACCACATTCTGAGAGCCAAGCGCGTCCACCGCGATGCGTGCCACCAGCGCTGAGTCTATCCCCCCGCTTAAGCCCACCAGCACCGTTTTAAAGCCATTTTTGCGGATATAGTCTCTAGTCCCAAGAAGGAGCGCCTTGTAAACTTCCTCCTCCCGGCTAAATACCGCGACTTTCCTTTGAGGTCCGAGCTTAGGCGATGGGCCAGAAACGGATGGCGCTTGTTTAATCGGGATGTCCGCGGTTAGGAGCTCCTCTTCGAATCTTTTGGCCTGGCAAAGAATTTTCCCTGATTCTGCCACCACCATACTACCTCCATCGAACACAAGCTCATCTTGGCCGCCAACGAGATTTTGATACAGCACCGCCGCTTTCGTTTTTTTGGCTAAATGTTTTAAGAGCATCTCTCTTTCCCGATGCTTCCCACAGTGATACGGGGATGCCGAGATATTGATGAGAAGCGATAAATTATCCAAATAATCCTTTTTGTAGACATAACTGTCTTTCTGCCAAATATCCTCGCAGATCGTGAGCCCAAGACGAACCCCACCCAAGTTAACCACCACCCCTTTCTCTCCCGGAGAGAAATAGCGCTTTTCGTCGAACACGCCGTAATTCGGCAGGCAAACCTTGTGGTAGGTGTTAATTATTTTTTTATTGGCGATAAACGCGGCCGCGTTGTAAAGCCTGTTTCTTTTATCCCGGTCCACAAAACCCACCACCGCCATGAGCCCCTGGACACGCGGCGCGATGGCTTGCAGAGCCTTCATGTTTTCGGTAATAAAATGTTCTTTAAATAAAAGGTCCTCGGGAGGGTAGCCGGTAAGTGTGAGCTCCGGAAAGATGACTAGCTGGGATTTTATTCTCCTGGCTTCTTGAAGCGCCTGAAGTATCTTTTCCTGGTTGCCGCGAATATCGCCAACCGTAGTATTGATTTGAGCTAGCGACACCCGCAGGGTTTGGCTCATTTTAATCGATTTGCGCTTTCTGCAATTTTCCGCTGTAATCTATGAAAATGGTTTTCCATTCTGAGAAAATATCAAGCGCCGTGGCGCCCGCCTCACGGTGCCCGTTACCCGTTTTCTTAATACCGCCAAAAGGCAGATGCGCCTCCGCGCCAATCGTTGAGCTATTGATGTACGTAATTCCCGCCTGAATGCCTTCGACGCTTTTAATGGCGCGCACGACATCGCTCGTGAAAATGCTGGACGACAGGCCATAAGACGAATCATTCACCACGCGAATGGCTTCATCGTAATCACGCACCTTGATAAAGGCAACGACGGGACCGAAAACCTCCTCCTGCGCGATTTTCATGCGGCTCGAAACATTCGTAAAAATAGTCGGACGATAATAATAGCCGTGTTGCTTAGCCCCCTCGGTGTCAAAACCTCCGCCAAGAATTAGCTTTGCGCCTTCTTTTTTGGCGCTCACCACGTGCCGGTGAATCTGCTTAAGCTGTTTTTGGTTAATGATGGGCCCCATCTGAGTTTGCGGCTCATTTCCAGGCCCGACTTTCAGTGCTTTGGCCTGCGCTACAAAGGATTTCAAAAATTTGTCATAGATCTTTTCATGCAGAATAATTCTTGAAGTCGCGGTGCAACGCTGGCCGCTTGTCGCGAACGCTCCCCACAACGCGGCAGTCACAGCGAGAGACAAATCCGCGTCCTCCATGACAACCTGAGGATTTTTACCGCCCATTTCCAGGGAAACCCGTTTAAGATTTTTTCCGCAAGTCGCAGCGATCCAAGCGCCCACCTCGGACGAACCTGTAAAAGAAACCAGATCAACGCCCTTGTGCTGCACAAGTGCGGCCCCCGCTTCCTCGCCTAATCCCGTGACCACATTCAATACGCCCTTGGGTAAACCGGATTCAATAAGTATTTCCGCGAATAACAGGCTAAGCAGCGGCGTGTCTTCGGCAGGTTTTAGGACGGCCGTGTTACCACAAATAAGCGCCGGATACACCTTCCAGGAAGGAATCGCTAAGGGAAAATTCCACGGCGTAATAAGCCCGCAAACGCCCACAGGCCTGCGAACCGTCAGGCACATCTTATTTTTTAGCTCTGAAGGAACTGTCTGGCCATACAGCCTCCTGCCCTCCCCCGCAAAAAAATAAGCAGTATCAATGGCCTCCTGCACATCCCCTCGCGTCTCTTTCATGATTTTGCCCATTTCACGCGTCATGAGGGTAGCAAGCTCTTCTTTTCTTTCCTCAAGAATCCGGGCTGACTTAAATAAAATCTCAGCGCGTTTAGGCGCCGGTAGCGCGCTCCATTGGGGCAACGCGGCCTGCGCGGCCTTAACAGCGAGGTCGATGTCAGCGGGCCCTGACCTTTGCATGTGACCGATGACATCCCTACGGTCCGAAGGGTTTACGTCCACAAAAGTCCTACCGCTTTTGGAGGAGACCCATTCGCCGCTGATTAAATTCTTATAGATCTTCATAGTAGGCTCAATGTTCCTGTGACATCACGACCTTGCTCCTACTGTCCCGCTCAAGGGACAAAGCGCGTAGAGGCATCGGATCAATTTCTTTTTTAATCATTCCCCAGAAAATCTTCAGAAGGTTGTCATCCGTAATACGGGCGCCCTTTAAAAAATCGACGTGTAAACCCAGGTCTCTCGAGTGGAGCTTGCTTATGAGGGCCTCGTTTATTTTCTTATCAAACTGTACTTCGGAAGGGTCATCCAGGGTATCCGTCGTAACACCCAAAACATAATTGTGTCCGACTATTTTGTCCTGATAGGTATGGCTGGCGCTAAATTGAAAAAACCGTGTGAAGGTAATGGTCACCGCTTATTTTCTGCCGATCAGCTCCATGAATTCCATGCGTGTACTCCGGTCGGTACGGAAAACTCCCAGCATCGTGCTGGTAACACAGACGGAATTCTGCTTCTCCACTCCCCGCATCGCCATGCAAAGATGCAAGGCCTCGATAATCACAGCCACGCCTAGGGGTTCAAGCGCCTCTTTAAAACAATTGGCAATTTGATTCGTCAGACGTTCCTGCACCTGCAAACGGCGCGCGAAAACGTCCACAATCCTGGGAATCTTGCTCAAACCGATAATTTTACCGTTGGGGATGTAAGCGACGTGACATTTGCCGTAAAACGGCAGGAGATGATGCTCGCAGAGGCTAAACAAATCGATGTCTTTCATAATCACCATCTCATCATACTCTTCGTCAAAAACGGCCCCATTTAAAACATCGCGAGGGTTTTGCTTATAGCCGCTTGTAAGGTATTGATAGGAGGCCTCGACTCGCTGCGGTGTTTTTTTTAGGCCCTGCCGTTTGGGGTCTTCTCCGATACTGACGATGAGCTCTTCAATGAGGGTGGCGACTTTTTTCTTCTTCATGGGACCAATTATAGGGCTACCTGTGATGGGTTTCAACACAAAAAAACCGCCCCGTCTTACGTCTTTAAACGACGATAAGAAGGGGCGGGCAAATCTGAACAGCTAATTGATTCGACTTATTCCAAACGAGCTTTTTCGGGGTTCACAAGAGGTTGCTTCTTGGGAATCCAGAAAGTGATCAGATCAATGACGCCAGCTCCCGTACGATGGATAGCTCTGCGAACACCAATCGCTCCACCGGCGACAACGCCAGTGAGCTGCTCGTGGGTGGTTTTACCCTTGGCAGCTTCCGCGTGGGTGTGGTCAAGCACTTCGACCCAACCTGTGGCGGCATTGCGTGATCCGGTTTGAACGTTCTTCACCTGCGCCTGGCCATCGTCTGATGACATGGAAGCGGCAGAGTCCGCGAATGCGGGAACGCCCATCGCGATCGCGACGAACATCAATAGAACTAATGCGATTAATTTCTTCACCTGGTATTTCCTCCTTATTGATAGTAATAAAAACACACACGGCGATCAATCTAGCATAGACCGTTTTCTATTGCAAGATAAATTTATAGCCCTAAAGAAACTTAAAAGGAGTATGCACTCCCTACTAATTCTTAACGAAAATTAACATACTGAAGATCAACGCCAAAATCCTTCTGCCTCAAAAAAGCCATAACAGCCTGCAAATCATCTATTTTCACAGCCTGCACGCGCACCTGGTCGTTTTGGATCTGCGCCTGGGCCTTCAGCTTTAGCTCCTTGATGCTTTTCACAATCTCCTTGGCCTTTTCGCTCACAATCCCGCTCTGTATCGTAATCACCTGCTTCACGGACCCTCCCACCATTCCGGTTTCAAGCTTTCCGAATTCAAGGGACTTAAGAGACACGCCGCGTTTCACGCACTTAGTCTGCAGCATATCCACCAAAGTTTTGAGACGGAATTCATTCTCCGTTTTTAGCGTAATTGTTTTCTCCGCCTTGTCCAACTCCATCGTGCTGTTGGATCCTTTAAAATCAAAGCGCTGGCCGAGCTCCTTACTGGCCTGCTGGACAGCGTTGTCCACTTCCTGCATATTGATTTCAGAAACAACGTCAAAAGAATGATCCTTGGATCCCATAATGCCCCCTTTTTTTTAGTGAGCCGAATATCGGCGCGTCAAAGTAAAAATATAGAGCCCCGCCATAAACGGGCCCGAGAAGGCTTCCGCACAAGCCAACAGCCTGAACCAATGTACCGGCCTGGGTATCAGGTCTCCGTAGCCCACAGTCGTAAATGTAATGAAACTAAAATAGAGGCTGTCCCATAAACTCGCGCGAGCCAATAGGGGTGATGCCGGAGCCGTCGGCACATTAAGAAAAAAATAGGCGAGCCCAAATAAGACCACGAGAACCAGAGAAGAGACGATGACTCGGCTAGGCTTCTCAGCGTATCCGGATAAAATGTCCATCAAAAGCGACGGGAAGTAGCGAGGGTTTTTTGTCGCGAGAAAATGTT
>CAZDBQ010000121.1:0-11024 GCA_964503765.1 uncultured Planctomycetia bacterium
AGGAGAAAAAGAAAGGCAAAGCAGGGCAAAGTCATAAATTTAGCTCGTTTTGACATTTCATAACTATACTGGAAACAATAGGTTATGTCAATTCTGTTGAACCTCCTAGAGGCCTTGTGCTATAGTGACCCTTATGAAGGAAAAGAGCCCAGACCCCGTTATTACCACCAATAGAGAAGCCGGCCGCGACTATTTTATCCTGGAAACGCTGGAAGCTGGGATAGTGCTTGTTGGCTGCGAAGTGAAATCTCTGAGAGAAAGGCAGGCTAGTCTTTCGGGCAGCTTTGCCCGGGTCGATGGAGAGGAGCTCTTTTTGTACAATCTTTTTATCGCCCCTTATGAAATGGGTAACCGCGAAAATCCCGAGCCGCTCCGCACGCGTAAGCTTTTAGTTCATCGATCTCAAATACACAAGCTGAAAGCCAAGACGATGGAAAAGGGCCTGCTGCTTGTTCCTCTTAAGATGTATTTCAATAAGGAAGGCCGGGCAAAAGTTGAGCTGGCGGTGGCCAAGGGAAAGAAGCATCATGACAAACGGTCGGACCTAAAAAAGCAATCGGCCTCACGCGAGATTGACCGTGAGATAAAGAATAGAAATAGGAACTAAATTGAGGTATGATTGAATTGGGGGCGACAGGAATCGATCTGGCTCTTTGATCCGATAGTGGCATGTGGAGGTTGTCGGGCGGCCTCCTTAAACACCTGACAAAAATCAAACGCTAAAAACACGATACAGGTGCCGTTCGCGGCACCGATGGCGTTCCGCCTAGCCGCCTAAAAACGGTTAGCCGTCCGCCCATCCTCGTCTGTGGGGTGGGGCCGGGCGTCGACAACAGACTGGTCAAATCCGCGCGTCCTTGGCGTATTTGGCGAGAGCGACAGAGGGCTTGCTCTTCAGAATTGCGTTAACTCAAGTCTGAAGAGGACGCTAATAAGTTGACTAAGCATGTAGAGGCTACGGACCTCGAAGGTTAGAGACGCGAGTTCAAATCTCGCCGCCTCCACCATTAAAACCCCAGAGTTAATAGGAGGGATGATCATGGCTAAGAAAGCGAAGCAGCTTCAGTTTTCCACCCCCAACCGGCCCGGTGTGCTGGCCAGCGTGACCGACGCTTTGAAAAAAGCGCGTATCAATATCGTGGACATTTGCGCGTGGGGAGAGGGTTCAAAAGCTTGTTTTGGGCTCATTACCACTCGTAATGCGGCAGCCAAGAAGGCCTTGAAGAAATTAGGCTTCTCAGCATCCGAAAAAGAAGTCCTTCTGCTCAATCTCAAAAACAGCGTAGGCTCACTCAGCCGCGTCGCGCGAAAGCTGGCAAAGGCAAAGGTGAATATCACATGCCTGGATGCCACAACGGCCGGCAAAAGAGCGACGGTTCTGATTAATACCAGCAACAACAAGAAAGCGGCGCGTTTAGTTTAATCGTTTACCCCTGAAGTCAAAGGAGTCCCAAGATGCCAGTCATCTTTTTTTTGCCTTTTATCATCATTTTAGCGTCCTTATCAATCAGGATTATCCAGCAGTACCAAAATTCCGTCGTGTTTACGCTGGGGAAATTCACTAGAATTTTGAAGCCTGGCTTCAATTTAATTATTCCCATTATCGAATGGACGAACACGATCGATATGCGCGTTCTTACGCGTGACATCCCCAGGCAACAGGTGATCACTAAAGATAACGTGCCGGTCACGATCAATGGCGTGGTGTATTTCAGAGTTGTCAATGCCGCTACCTCTATTATTGAGGTGCAGGATTACAACTACGCGATTTCCCAGTACTCTCAGGCGGCCTTGCGTGATGTCGTCGGAGGCATGACATTCGACGACCTCTTGGCGGAGCGGCAGAAGATCGGGGAAGAAATCGAAAAGATCGTCAGAACTGAAAGCGCCAACTGGGGTCTTGAAGTGGCGGCAATTAAGATTCAGGACGTCGATGTGCCCGAGGACTTGAAGAAGATGATGTCACGGCAAGCATCCGCCGAAAGAGAGAAACGCGCGACGATCACGAAGGCGGAAGGGGACAAGCTGGCGGCGTTTAACCTGGCTGAGGCGGCGCACACAATGCATGAAAGCCCTGGCGCGATGCAGCTGCGTACTCTGCAGACGATTGATGGCTTAGGCCCGACGGCCTCAAACACGGTGATCCTCGCGGTTCCGGTGGAGCTTATGGAGCTGGTCAAAGCTTATACGAATAAAATAGAAAAAAAAGTTTAAGTAAAATTTAGAAAGTAATTTTTTGAACACAAAACAAAAGAAAACAAATCTTGTCTGGGTCGACCTTGAGATGACAGGGCTGGATCCCAAAAAATGCACCATTCTTGAAATTGGGGCTATTGTCACGGATGGGGAGCTCAATGTCATCGCCGAAGGGCCTTTTTTAGCGGTCCATCACAGCGAAAAGACACTGCGCTCGATGGAGGCGTGGAGCAAACACCACCATAAACTTTCCGGTCTCACCGACGCTTGCCGCGAGTCCAAGTTTTCCCTCAAGAAGGCCGAGGACGAGGTCCTTAAGTTCGTGAAAGAACACTGCAAGGAAAAGACGGCGCCTCTCTGCGGCAATACGATCTGGCAGGACAGGCGTTTTCTCATTAAATACATGCCTCGTCTTGAATCCTACCTGCATTATCGCGTGATTGACGTGAGTTCCGTGAAGGAGCTTGTGGTGCGCTGGTATGGCAAGGACCACAAGGTGCCCCGCCTTAAAAAGCAGACGCATCGTGTTTGTGAGGATATTCGGGAGTCCATCGAAGAGCTTAAGCACTACCGCCAAAAAGTTTTCATTCCCCTGGGCAAGTCCAACTGAGCGTCCACCAAATAATGGATACGCTGGCTGAGCCAATTTTGGAACGAGACAAGGAAAGAGGAGGAGGAATAGTGTTAACTATGCCGACGACGAGTGACGCAGTCGCAGTCCAAAATAGGCCAGCCCCTTCGGGGAAGCCCCATCTTTGGTCGTCTGCTTCGTTGCTCCTCCTCGGCGGGCTTAAAAGCACACCTCGTCGTCGCGCCTTGCATACGACACAAATCTGGGGCTTCCAGCATATCCATTATTTGGTGGACGCTCAGTAAAGTGTCCGTTTTTCCAGTTTCATCCCAAAAAATCCAAGAACTACGAATCAAGATGGAGAAGTTAGGCCTTAAGGAGTCTGACTTTGAGGAAAACTTTATTCGCTCCGGGGGACCAGGGGGCCAGAATGTCAACAAGGTCTCTACCTGCGTTGTTTTAAGGCATGGGCCGACAGGCTTGGAAGTGCGCTGTCAGCGGGAACGTTCGCAGGCCCTCAATCGTTACCTTGCCAGGCGCCTTTTGGTCAGCAAACTCGAAGAGCGCGTTTTAGGGATCGCCTCAGAGCGGCGAATGGCCATCGAGAAGATACGCCGCCAGAAACGAAAACGTTCGAAGAGAGCCAAAGACAAGATGCTTCAAAATAAAAAGCATCAATCCCTTAAAAAGTCCCTGCGCGCCCGGCCGTCCGATTTTTAAGCCGACTGGCCGTCGAGGGCGTGAAGGCCGTTGAGCGCCAGGCCATTCTCGGAGTTGATCGACAGGGCGTCCTGAAAAGCCTCCTTGGCTTTGATAAATTCTCCCAAAATCAGGTACGCGTAACCAAGGTTTGTGTAGGCCAAATCATCCTCCGGGTTTTGGAGGACAATATTTTCATAGAACGGCGTGATTTCGTTTAGATTTTCGGGGTCAATGTGCGCGGCGTTCTGGAAGGCGGCCTCGGCCTTTTCGTAGGAGCCAGACAAAAGATAGGTGTGGCCCATGATGATGTAGGCTTGGTCATCATCCGGATTTGTCAGTACAATTTCCTCATAGAGCTTGGCCGCCTCGGCGAGTTTCTTTTGGGCGACGAGCTCGAGCGCCATTTCGTGCATGGCTTCAACGGAAAGCTTTGTCTGGCCCCGCACGACCGGGGGAAGTGGTTTCTCGACAGGCTCTGGCGCCTCGGGCGCGGGCCGCGGACTCTCATCCACAACTGGTAGCTCCACTGAAGCTTTTCTGATGAGCAGGTCCTTCATGATTTCATGCGCCTGTTTTTCCACGGACAGCTGCGATAAAAGTCTTGTGCGATCCGCCTCGAAGGCTAGAATCTTGTAGGTGAGGTTCTCGAGTTTTCGCTCTATTTCCTGCGTTGGCCCGATGGCTTCTCTTCTCTTTAACCGGGCGTATTCGGCCATGGAAGGGGCCAGCAGTGAGCGGTTAGCGGCTAGAGATTTTAATACGAGGGTATCCTGAGTTTGGAGGGGTGCTTCTTCCGCGAATAGCAAAGACCCGCTCACGAAAACAGACATCATCGCGGCCAAAATAGTTAGCGGACACTTTATCTTCATTGAAATAGTTAAACCCTCTTTAAGTAAGAACTAGGGTAACATTTTAACTCGACAAAAGCGCATTAAGATAGCATAATTATTGACCTATGAAATTAGAAGAAAAAACACTTACCCAGAATTCGCATGTCACAGGTTGGATCAATGAGATGACCTCTCTTTGCCAGCCGGATCGCATTGTTTGGTGCGACGGAAGCGAAGCGGAAAAAAAGCGCCTGACGGACGAAGCCGCCTCGACCGGCGAGATTGAGCTTTTAAATCAGGAAAAGCTTCCCGGCTGTATTTTCCATAGAACGGCCGAAAACGACGTGGCTAGAACAGAGCACCTGACTTTTATCTGTACCCGTGGCAAAGACGACGCCGGCCCTACCAACAATTGGATGGATCCCAAAGAGGCTTACGAGAAACTGACTTCAATCTTTAAGGGCTCGATGAAGGGCCGGACGATGTACGTGGTGCCTTTTATCATGGGCCCGGCGGGCTCTCCTTTAAGCAAAGTGGGTGTTCAGCTGACGGACAGCATCTACGTGGTTTTAAATATGCGCATCATGACCCGCATGGGACTCATCGCCTTAAAACAATTAGGCCAATCAAACGATTTTACGCGCTGCCTTCACGGCAAAGAAGATTTAAATATTGATCGTCGTTACATCTGCCATTTTCCCGAGGACAATACCATTTGGAGTGTTGGTTCAGGCTACGGCGGAAACGCGCTCTTGGGCAAGAAATGTCTCGCGTTGAGAATAGGAAGCTACCTTGGCAGGACCCAAGGGTGGATGGCTGAGCACATGCTGATCGTCGGTATCCAAAATCCGAAGGGCGAGATTCGCTATATCACCGCGGCTTTTCCCAGCCAATGCGGCAAGACAAATCTCGCCATGCTTATTCCTCCTGACAGTCTGAAGGGCTACAAGGTCTGGACAGTAGGGGATGATATTGCTTGGTTAAAAATTGGGCCCGACGGAAGGCTTTGGGCCATTAACCCGGAGGCCGGTTTTTTTGGAGTCGCGCCCGGCACCAATAAGAAATCCAACCCCAACGCGCTCGCTACGGTTCAGAAAGACACGATTTTCACGAATGTGGTTCTTAAAAAAGACAAAACGGTATGGTGGGAAGGCCTAGAAGAGCCTCCCAGCGAGGGCCTTGATTGGAGAGGGAAACCCTGGACGCCCGCTTCAGCGGAAAAGGGCGCCCACCCGAACAGCCGTTTTACCGCGCCCGCCGCGCAGTGTCCCTCGATTTCTCCGGAATGGGAGAATCCGCAAGGCGTGCCGATCTCCGCGATTATTTTTGGCGGACGCCGCGCGAAGCTGGCGCCGCTTGTTTATGAAACTTTGAATTGGCAGCACGGGGTTTATGTGGGAGCTACGATGGCGTCTGAGACAACGGCTGCCGCGACAAGCGCTGTGGGTGTGGTGCGCCGCGACCCCATGGCGATGCTGCCTTTCTGCGGCTATCACGTAGGAGATTATTTTAGTCATTGGTTAAAAATGGGGAAAGCGGCCGCGAAGCCCCCGAAGATATTTCATGTCAACTGGTTTAGGACTAACGCGCAAGGCAAGTTTATCTGGCCCGGTTTTGGAGAAAATCTACGGGTGCTTTTATGGATTCTAGACCGCGTGGAGGGGAAAGCCAGCGCTAAAACCACGCCCATAGGGCATGTGCCGACTCCCGATTCCCTTAATCTTTCAGGGTTGGACATCAATAAGGAAACCCTTCAGGATTTGTTGGCCGTTGATCGCAAAGAGTGGGAAACGGATATTGAAGGACAGACAGAATTTTTCAATAAAGTCGGAAGCCGTCTCCCCAAAGAAATTCTTGCCGAACAGGCTAGCCTTAGAGAGCGTCTGAAAACTCAGTCTTGATCACTCCGCTTGAGGTCGAACAAATAATTTTAGCGGCGCTGCCGGATTCTACCGTTGAGGTTCGTGACATGACGGGAACGTCGGACCATTTTGACATTCTCGTGGTCTCAAAGGTTTTCGCCGGTAAGCCGCTGATGGAGCAGCATAAAATTATTTTCGCGATTCTCGATAAGGAAATGAAAGACCGCATTCACGCGGTGCAGATAAAAACAAAGGTGCCGAAAAATGACTAACCCAACCATTGAACGCATTGAAAAAGAAATCAAGTCACACAAAGTCGTATTGTTCGTGAAAGGCACTCCCGAGGCCCCTCAGTGCGGTTTCTCGGCGGCCACGATGGAGCTTTTTAAGGAATTAAACGTCCCTTTTCATTCTGTGGACATTCTCGCCAGTCCGGATATCCGGATGACGATGCCCGAATATTCTCATTGGCCGACCTTTCCCCAGATTTTTATCGATGGAAAGCTGGTGGGGGGATGCGACATCGTGCATGAGATGCGGGATAGCGGGGAACTGCAAAAACTTCTACATATTTCGTAACTGTTTTTCCGCGTCAACCAAGTCGCGGTTAATTTTTTGTTGGGCGTTCTTAGCTGTCTCGCGTAGCTTTTGGGAGACTTGCGGGGCCTGTTTCAACTGCCTTAAAAGCTGTATCACCATCCTAAAGTAACGAATAATCTCGCCTTCATCAACATCCGTATGCCGGCCCAACTCCTCGAAAGTGCAACCGCCGATCCACGCCTCAAGGGCCCTTGCCAGATGAAAATGAGATTGTTTGGTGAGAGGGTAAATTTTAAGATTGGCCTCTTTCAGCTGTATTTTTCTTAACGTGTGGGCCGCTTTCTTTTCAATGGCCTCAAGATTGTGCGGAAGTTTTGGGCATTCCTGCTTTTTCCTGGGTTCAAACACAAGCGCCGACAGTAATACGGATAGCTTCACTTCATCCAGCGTTTCCAGATAGCCTTCTTCAAGCATTTCAGAAAGCAAGAGCTCGTAGCCATACATCCAGGAAGCGAACTCGCCTTTTAGGGCAAGACCCTCGCTTGTCAGGTGCCCCAGATCCCTCAAAAGCGCGAGCTTCTTTTCAATCGCCGCGACCCCTTTTTCCCGGCCTTTTTTATTGGACTGAAAATAGTGAAAGGATCTTGGGTAAATGTCGATTAGTTTAGAACCGAACTGCGCGTACAGGTTGAGCAGGGTAGCGTAGCAGGAGTTGAACTGGCTCTCGATAGGTTCCGGATTTCCGTAGATCATTCGGTAGACGGCGGGAAACGGTATCTGGTGAGGATTGATTCGGGAGTATACAAAACCCACGGTATCAATGCCCCGGCGCCCGGCCCGTCCGGCCATCTGGAAGTAATCTCTTGTTCTTAAGTTGGCAAAACCGGTGCCGTAAAATTTCCGCAGTTCGTCAAACACAACGGTTTTGGCCGGCATGTTGATGCCGAGGGCAAACGTTTCCGTAGTGAAGATGAACTTGATGAGTTTTGAGGTGAAGAGCTGTTCCACGACTTCTTTTAGCGTGGGAAGCATGCCGGCATGGTGGAAGGCGATTCCATTGACAACGAGGCGCTTCATGTTCGCTGCGCTTGATTCGTTCGTAAGATCAAAACGTTCGCACAATTTTTGATAAAGAGACTCGACCTCATTTTTTTCTGCGGCGTTGAGGAAATCAAACCGTCCCACTTCCCAGGCCAGCTCCTCAGTTCTTTTTCTTCCAAATGAGAAATAAAGGCACGGGAGCTGTTTTTCCTTAACGATGTGGCGAATAAGCTCATCGGTGCGGTTGGGCTTGGCTCTGAGGAGATGGTCAAAGTTCCGTCGGGAGAAGCGGTCCCTCCGATGGCCGCCGCCGAAACGCGGGTTTCCCCCTGAGGGCCAGAGCTCGCGGTTCAAGTAGCCGTCTTTTTTTAGAGCTCGTGGGTCACTCAGAATAGTACCCTGACACTGGAAGAGATGCGTTAGGGGTACCGGCCGGTGGGTTTCAATGATCACTTCGATGGAGTGGTGCAGAATACTCCGGATCCATTCGGCCAATTCTTCAATGTTGGGCGCGGTCTCGGACAGAGCCAGAAAGCGGACTTGTTCCGGCGAAAACATGATGGCTTCTTCCCACACGGTTCCGCGTTCGATATCATCCAGGTAGTGGACTTCGTCAAAAATTACCCAGGAGGTGTTCTTGAGGCGTTCAGGATCCTCGAAAAGCTGGTTACGATAAATCTCTGTGGTCATGATAACGATGGGCGCGTGGGTGTTGATCGTCACGTCACCGGTTAAAAGCCCTACCTGATCGGGGTAAAGCGC
Source organism: uncultured Planctomycetia bacterium (assembly GCA_964503765.1). Classification (GTDB taxonomy): domain Bacteria; phylum Omnitrophota; class Gorgyraeia; order 2-02-FULL-51-18; family 2-02-FULL-51-18; genus CAZDBQ01. Next base: position 8,505 of record CAZDBQ010000121.1, read on the forward strand.
TGAGAAGTCCCTGTATTTTTGATTGCTGAGCGCTTTGATGGGAGAGGTATAGATGATGCGTTCGCCCCGCGCGAGCGCTTTGTTGATGGCGTATTCGGCAATGGCGGTTTTTCCGGCGCCGGTGGGGGCGGAAACGAGAACGGACTTCTCTAAGTCGATCGCCTCAATGGCTTTTTGTTGAAATGGGTCGGATTGCATCGAGGCAATTATAACGTCAGACTTGTGAGTTTACTAGCTAAATATGGTATAAATACTGATTAATGAAAAAAATCTACGTTCTAATCCTGATTTTACTTTTGGTATCCGCGTTTCCAGCCGCGGCTGCCGGGGGTCCGCCCACTGTCCTGATCCAGGGAGTCGCTTATATCCCGATCAATTCCTTTTCACAGGTGAGGGGATTCCAATACCAGTGGGACCCGCTGCTTAAAAACGTGACGGTCAGTGGCTCCGGCGGGTCTGTCAAATTTCATGTCGGAAGTGAGTATATTTTGACCCAGGGAAGAATGTTTAAGTTGAAAGAGAAGGTGCGCTATTTTGAGGGATCCGTGGTGGCCCCCGCGTCAGCCACGGAACATTTAAATAGACTCACGCCGGTCAGGGATTTAATGGCTCCGACGCGGTATCTAACCCCCCGAGTTTTTAGTAAATTTTTTAAGGTCGTGATAGACCCGGGCCACGGGGGCAGGGATTTTGGCGCGATTAGCCCATGGGGTACCCAAGAAAAGGATCTTGTGCTTGCCGTGTCAAAGCTCGTCCAGAGACGGTTCCAGCAGTACGGGATAGAAGTGATCATGACACGAAGCTCCGATGTGTTTATTCCGCTTGAGGGCCGTTCGTACATCGCCAACGACAAAGAAGCGGATCTATTTGTCAGTATCCACGCGAACGCCTCGACTAGCGATTCCCTTCAGGGTTTTGAGGTTTATTACTTGTCAGCGGCCGCCGACAGTGAGGCCGGCGCTTTTGGGCGCGGCGGAAATTCTATGGGAGAGGCTATTTATTGGGATATGCGAAATTCTGAAAATCGGAGAGAATCGGCACGGATGGCGAATTTTATTACGGATTCCGTTGAGAAATCAGTTGAGATTTCAAACCGTCGTATCAAGGCCGCTGGTTTCCAGGTTCTTAAAAGGACGGAGTGTCCGGCGGTGTTGGTGGAGATGGGGTATCTCACCAACGTCGAAGATGAGGAAAAATTAAAAAGCCCCCTCTATCAGGATAAGCTAGCTCGGGCGATTGTAGACGGGGTGTTAAATTACAGGGCCGCGTTTGAGAAAAAGGACGAGGTTCCTCAATGAATCAGCCGATCGGTATATTTGATTCGGGCATCGGGGGCCTCACGGTCTTAAAGGAAATCCGGCGCGAAGTTCCCCAGGAAGATATTGTTTATTTCGGCGATACCGCGCATCTTCCCTATGGCACAAAATCCAAAGAGACGATCACTAAATTTTCCATAGACAACGTCAAGTTTCTCCAGGATTTTGACACCAAGATTGTCGTGGTGGCCTGCAATACAGCTTCATCGCTGAGCCTGGACGCGCTGAAAGAAACTTTTTCGATGCCTATCATCGGCGTCATCGAGCCGGGCGCCAAACAGGCGCTGGCCAAAACCAAAAATGGGCGGATCGGAGTGATTGGAACCAAGGCTACGATTGGGAGTGGTTCTTACGAAGCTGTTTTAAAGCGCCTGGACGCGGGCGTTAAGGTTTACAGTGAGGCGTGCCCCTTGTTTGTCCCTTTTGTTGAAGAAGGCTGGCTCGACGGCGATGTAGTCTCCAAGGTGGCCCACGTTTATCTGGATAATCTTAAGTCCTTCGGAATTGACACGCTGATCTTGGGTTGCACGCACTACCCGCTTTTAAACCATGTCATCCAGAAAACTATCGGGGATAAAGTGGCGCTTGTTAATTCCGCTGAAGAAACCGCCAAGGAGGCGCGTTCGCTTCTTCAACGGCTTGAGCTTGTGTCCAGCAAATCCAGCGATGATCAGGAAACAAGGTTTTACGTTTCGGATGAGCCAGAACAGTTTCGGGTCCTGGGAGAACGGTTCCTTGGCCGCTCGATCCATTCAGTGGCGAAGGTGGGGGACCATGTACGAAGTTGAAGTGCAGGACGAATTTTCAGCCGCCCACTTTCTGAAACTCTACGATGGCTCCTGGGAGAATCGTCACGGACATAATTGGAAAGTGGCTGTGGTGATGCGGTCGGAGAAGCTAGACTCGATGGGCGTGGTGGTCGATTTCGAAGCCCTTAAGCCTTCTCTTAAAAAAGTGTTAGCCGAATTTCACCACACCTCCTTTAACGATCATCCCGATTTTAAAAACGGAAAACTCAATCCCTCAACTGAAAATATCGCTAAGACCATCTGTGAGCGCCTTAGCCAGCATCTTAAATCAAGCAACGCCAAAATCGTCAAGGTGACGGTTTGGGAAACTGCGGACGCGAGCGCTACTTATTATGCCTAAGCTGACAGACAAACACATAGAAACAGAGATTAGTGAGATTTTTTCATCGCTTCAG
>CAZDBQ010000122.1:0-5984 GCA_964503765.1 uncultured Planctomycetia bacterium
GTTTTATTATGGAGTCCGCGAAGAGGGGAATGTTGAGCACGATCCTCATCATGAATTTTCCGGCCAAAACGTGTTTTTTCAAGCTCATTCTTTAGAGGAAACCGCGGCGCAATTTAAGATAAGCGCGCCTCAAGTCGAGGAAGAAATTGGCCGGGCCAAGGCAATCCTAAAGAAGGATCGTTCCGGTCGGCCCCCACTCCATTTGGATGACAAGATTTTGACGGACTGGAATGGTTTGATGATTTCAAGTTTTGCTTTCGCCTCAAGGGTCCTCAATGAGCCACGCTATGCCAAGGCCGCCACTCGAGCGGCGGAGTTCATTTCTCAAACTCTAAAGGATAAGGACGGACGCCTGTTGCACCGTTATCGCGACGGCGAGGCAGCCATCATGGCGAACCTCGATGATTACGCGTTTACCGTTCATGCGTACCTGGAGCTCTACCAGGCCACCTTTGACGAGCGATGGCTAAAGGAAGCGCGGGAATTAGCCAATCAAATGATTAGTTTTTTTTGGGACGAAGATAAGAAAGGTTTTTTTCTTACCGCCAAAGACGCGGAGGTTCTCATTACGAGGCCAAAACAAGACTACGACGGCGCGCTTCCTTCCGGCAATTCCATGGCCGCACTCGACTTGCTCTGGCTTCACCGAATGACGGGGGAGCAGAGGTTCGAGGATTACGCTCAAGAGACCTTTAAGGCGTTTTCTGAGCTTATATCCTCTCAGCCGAGCGGCTTTACCCAGATGCTCATCGCCTTGGATTTTGCCTTGGGCCCCTCTTACGAGATCGTGATGGCCTCTGACGGCACCCGGTCAAACCTTGAGGAATTTACCGCAGAAATCAACGCACCATTTTTACCCAACAAGGTGGTTTTGTTGCACCGTCCGGGAAAAGAAGGGCAATCTCTTGAGAAGCTGGCGCCTTTTTTGAAAGACCAGCTCCCGGTCAACGGAAAGACGGCTGTTTATGTCTGCCGAAACCACGCGTGTCAATTTCCTGTCACGGAACCTGTAGAATTGGTGAAGTTAATTACTAAAAAATGAGGTACAATAAAACGAGGAGGAGAGAATGTTTTCTGAAACAGCTCAAATGACACAAAATCCATTAAAACAAGTTCTCAATTTTTCACAAAGCATCTGGTTTGACGGACTGGTGAGCAAAGAAGAGTTCCAAAGGATGATCCGCGAGGATGGTATCCGCGGCGCCACGACTAACCCCACCATTTTCGAGAAAGAGATCGCCGGCAACCCCAATGACACGGAGCTCTTGCGGTTTATCCAGACCCACCGCGAGGAAGAAATTTATAAAAAAATCGCGGTCAAAGCCGTTCAGGAATTGGCGGATACCTTTCTGCCCGTTTTTGAAGAAACCGACGGCCGTGACGGGTTTGTCTCGATAGAGGTGAGCCCGCTTCTGGCGTATGACACCGAGGCCACGGTCCGTGAAGCCAGGGAGCTTCATCGTTTAGTCGGCCGTAAAAATATTATGATCAAGGTGCCCGCTACCCGAGAGGGCATCCCGGCTGTGGAGACACTTATCGCGGAGGGGATCAGTGTGAATATCACGCTTATTTTCTCCATTAAGCGTTACAAGGAAGTGATGGACGCCTACCTTAAGGGCCTTAAGAGGCGTCAGGACGAGGAAAAACCTTTGTCCGGTATCGCCTCCGTGGCTAGTTTCTTCGTGAGCCGTGTGGACACGATGGCGGATAAGCTGATCGAGGAAAAAATTCAAGCCCAAAGCGATCCCAAGCAGGGGGAGGTTCTGAAGGGCCTTTTGGGAAAGGTAGCGATCGCGAATTCCAAAATGGCCTATCAGGAATTTGAAAAAGTATTCTCGAGCGGCCGTTTCCGTAAGTTAAAAGAAAAAGGCGCTCAGGCGCAAAGGCCTCTTTGGGCCAGCACAGGCACTAAAAATCCTAGTTATAGCGACGTGCTTTATGTGGAGACCCTGATTGGCCCTGAAACAGTCAATACACTTCCTCCCGCGACACTGGCCGCCTTCAGGGACCATGGCAATGCCGCGCCGCGTCTTGAGCAGGGAATCGAAGAAGCCCGCCGGACGATCAGACAGCTTAAGAAAGCGGGTGTGAGCCTGGACGACATCACAGAACAGCTTGAGGCCGCCGGCGTTCAATCCTTCAGTGATTCCTACAAAAAAATCATCGAATTTATCGGATCTAGAAAAAAATGAAATTTTTTTGGGGCTCTTACGAGAAGACAATTCATTCATGGCTAGAATCGAGCGCTAAACATTCCCTGATCGAACGCCTTTGGAAAAAGGATCCTACTCTTTGGAAAAAAGATGCCGAAGCCGCCAAAGATATTCGTGCGCGCCTTGGCTGGCTGGGCGCGGCAGACGTAATGGCGGAATCGATCGAGGATTTAAAGGCGTTTGCGCAAGTCGTCAAGGGTGAAGGTTTCCGGCACGTTCTTCTTTTGGGAATGGGCGGTAGCAGTCTCGCCCCCGAAGTCTTCCAGAGTGTTTTTGGGAACGCGGAAGGCGCTCCCGCGCTTTTGGTGCTGGATAGCACCGATCCTGAAAGGATTCTTGATATTGAGGCCCGCCTTGATTTGGGGAAAACGCTTTTTATCGTGTCGAGCAAATCGGGAGGAACAATTGAGCTCGTCAGCCTCTATAAATATTTCTTTGAAAAGGTGAAGGCCGTTCGCGGCGACGCGGCGGGTGAACAATTTATCGCGATCACGGACCCCGGTTCGCCGCTCGAGGAGCTGGCCAATAACCAGAAGTTTAAAAGAGTGTTTCTCGCGCAGCCAGATGTGGGCGGGCGTTTTTCGGCCCTCACTTATTTTGGGCTTGTGCCGGCCGCCTTGATCGGGATCGACGTGTCCAAGATTTTGGAAGGCGCTCAGAAAATGATGGCGTCCTGCCGAAGCGCGGCTTTTGATAATTCCGCCCTCGTGCTCGGCGTGGGAATGGCGGTTCTCGCCGAAGAAGGCCGAGATAAGCTCACGCTCGTGACCTCTAAGGGGCTGGAATCCTTTGGGGATTGGGCCGAACAGCTCGTCGCTGAAAGCACAGGCAAGGAAGAGCTTGGCGTTATTCCCGTGGTGGGAGAATCGCTAGGCAAGCCAGGCGTTTATGGGGAAGACCGATTTTTTGTGGCGATTCTCTTTGAATCCCAAGACAACTCTGAGCTCGAGGCCCGCCTGGGCGTTCTTGAGAGTGCGGGCCATCCGGTCCTCCGTTTTAAGATAGAGGGGCCGTTTGAACTTGGCGGTGAATTTTTCCGTTGGGAGATGGCCACAGCCGTTGCCTGCTCGCTCTTAAAAATTAATGCTTTTGACCAGCCGGACGTTCAGGCCGCCAAGGATAGGACAGGAGCCATTTTAAAAGAGGTGGAATCAGGCCGGGAGCTCTCCTCAAAAAAATCCAAGCTCTCAGCCGAGTTATTTTGGAAGGAAATAAAACCGGGCGATTATGTCGGTATCCTCGCTTTTCTCCCTGATCGGGAGGACCTAAGGAAAACGCTCGAGACGCTGCAGCTTAAGATCCGGAGCCGGACTAAAAACGCCGTCACCCTTGGCATCGGGCCTCGTTACCTTCACTCCACAGGACAGCTTCACAAGGGCGGTCCCGACTCAGGCGCTTTTCTTCTCATCACGGCGGCCCAGTCGCGGGATTTGGCGATTCCCGGTAACCAGTTCAGCTTCGCGCAGCTTGAGCTTTCCCAGGCGATGGGGGACTTTGAAGCGCTGGAAGAGCGCGGGCGTCGTATCTTGCATCTCAGGCTTCCTGATCTCTCCGAAAAGAGCCTGGAAGTTTTATCCGCCTTATGAAATTTACCCCATCAGCCATTCCAGATGTTCTCATTATCGAGCCGCGTGTTTTCTCCGATGAGCGTGGTTTTTTCTTTGAAAATTATAGCAAAGAATTATTCGCGAAGAATGGTATCCGTGTTGAATTTGTCCAGGACAACCACAGCCGCTCCTCCAAAGGGGTTCTGCGGGGCCTCCACTATCAGGGTGCCCCCAAAGCGCAGGCCAAATTGGTACGGGTGATTAAGGGTGAGGCGTTTGATGTGGTGGTCGATATTCGTAAGGATTCAAAGACATTTGGCCGCATTGTCAGCGACATTCTTTCCGAAGAAAATAAAAAAATGCTTTTTATCCCTCCCGGGTTCGCGCACGGCTTTTGCGCGTTGAAAGAGGGGACGGAATTTGTTTACAAAGTTTCAGAGTTGTATTCTCCGGAGCATGAGCGCGGCATTCTCTGGAATGATCCTGCCCTCGCGATCCCGTGGCCCAAGCTGGATACGGGATACCTCCTTTCCGAAAAAGACAAAAGATACCCTACACTTAAAGAGCTCTCTTGAAATATATTGATACGGCTGAGCAATTGGCTCAGGTGTGCCAGGCCGTGGCGGCATCCCCGTGGACAGCGGTGGACACTGAAGCCGACAGCCTCCATCACTATCTGGAAAAATTGTGCCTTCTCCAGGTCAGCATTCCCGATGAAGATTTTGTCATAGACCCACTGGTCTCAGTGGACTTAGCCCCCTTGGTCCGCATTTTGAGCGAAAAGCCGCTGCTCCTTCATGGGGCTGATTTTGACATCCGAATTCTAAAGCGGTTTTACGGATTAGTTCCTCGGGAAGTGTTTGACACGATGATCGCCGCCCAGCTTTTGGGCTATGAAAAGCAGGGCTTGGCGGATCTGGCCCGGATACATTGCGGGGTGGCTCTTTCGAAGAGCAGTCAAAAAGCTGACTGGTCGAAGCGGCCCCTTGATGAAAAACTGATCGCCTACGCCGCGAATGACACGCATTATCTAAGGGACATCAGCCTTAAAATGCGCGAGGAACTTATTTCAAAGGGGCGCTTGGAGTGGCAGGTTCAGAACTGCGCCAAGCTAATTAAAAACCTCTCTCGAGACGAGGAAAGAAAAGGCGAAAGGGAACACGCCTGGCAGATTAAGGGTTCCAAACTGCTTAGCGGCCGGGCACTTTCTATTTTGAAACAAATGTGGCACTGGCGGGAAGAGGAGGCCAAACGCCGCGATAGGCCGAGTTTTAAGGTTCTCCATTCTGAAACCTTGATTGAGATTGCCGAATGGGCACAGAAGCATGCGGACGCAGACGTCGCGCATTTGCCGAATGCCCCCAGGAACGTGAAGGGAGAGCTCCGGGAGACCCTGAATCGGCTCATCCAAGAGGCTCAATCCTTACCGGAAGCGCGGTTTGTTCAGGGAAAAAAGTCCTTTGAGGGCAAAAGAATGGACGCTGGAGGAAAGAAGAGGTTTTTGCTCTTAAGAGAGGAACGTGAAAAAATAACAACGGAGCTCAAAATTCAGCCGAGCCTTCTAGCGACCAACGCGACTCTTGAAATCCTAGCGGGGGAGCACCCAAAAAATATTAAAGCGTTGTCAGACCTGGATTGCTTATCGCCCTGGCAGGTAGAAATCGCCGGCGAGCGGTTCTTGCAGGTTACAAAAGCCTAATTTATTTCTTCTTAGAATCAATCAGCTGCCCGTCTTGCATATCCTTGGCAACAGCGTACCCACCGACAGCACCTCCCGCAATGAGAAGCGGCGCGCATCCCGAAAGAAAGCAAGAAAGCCCTAAAGTAAAACAAATCACGCCAAAATAAAACCGGTTATTAAGTAAACGCACGATCCACCCCCGTGGCTGTGTTATTAATATCCTTTGTCATGGCTTCCCGCGTCTGCCGGCTGCAGCCGGACACAAACAAACCCGCGACTAGAACCAAAACCAAGAAAGCTAAACTAGAATTTATGATTGCGCGACTCATGATTAATCCCGCCTGATACAAAACAATCTAGCATAAATTAGAATCTCAAATCAATAAAGATCCACCCACCCTAAGGCCCCTCGGGAGACCTTTTCGGGGGCCTACGCTTGATTGCAGGTGATGGCAACCTTGTGTGCTTCTTCTAAGTAATCCGTTTTCATACCAGGGAGCCTTACAGGCTCCCATAACCAGCCTTTGGACCTAATAATAGACG
>CAZDBQ010000123.1:0-9817 GCA_964503765.1 uncultured Planctomycetia bacterium
CCCCAGTCCTTTAAAAAGCTTCACGAACGGCTCAGCGCTCCCGTCCAGAGCGGGTATTTCGGGGCCGTCCACGTCTATTAGGACATTCGTGATGCCAAGCCCCGCCAGCGTCGCCAGCAAATGTTCCACTGTTTGGATCTGATTTTTTCCTTCACCCACTGAAGTGCAACGTGAGCCTTCCGTTCTTTCCGGCGCGGATTCGATTTTTGTCCCATTTTTTAAAAATTGAATGCCAAAACCAACCGGCGCCGGCTTCACAACCACATGGCTCGGCGCTCCGGTATGGATACCGATACCGGAAACAGATCCCTCTTTGGCGATGGTCTTTTGCGCGTTAGACACTGTCATCCTTTTTCTTTTTTCTTTAATTCAGAAAATTCTTTAAAGAGGTCAGGCAATCTTGAAATGAGCGCGAAGAGCCTCTTCTGCTCGGCGATCGGCTTGGCGGGCTGCCCCAGCACCACGGTATTTTCCGGCACAGACTTTATGACCCCGGATCCTGCGCCTACCACGACGCCGTCACCCAGTTTGAGGTGCCCTACGATACCGGCCTGGCCGGCAATCACGACATTCTTCCCCAATTCCGTGGAGCCGGAAATACCAGCCTGAGAAACAATCAGGCAGTTTGGCCCGATGACCACGTTATGGGCGATCTGAACCAGGTTATCAATTTTTGTGCCTTTTTGAATCCATGTCTTACCAAAACGGCCGCGATCCACGCAAACATTGGCGCCAATCTCCACCTCATCGTCAATCTTTACCGAGCCTGTCTGAGGAATCTTCATGTGAGCGCCGTTAAGCGTCTCGTAACCAAAACCATCGCTGCCAATCACCGTCCCGCTGTGGATGATCACCTGATCGCCTATTTCCGTCGCCTCACGCAGCGTCACATTCGGATAGATCTTCACACTTCGGCCGAGCACACAGTCAGAGCCCACGAACGTATTCGCTTCAATAATCGTATGATCCCCAATCACACAGCCCTCTTCCACTACCACGTGAGGACCAATAGAGACTCCCACCCCCAGGCGGACGCTCTTGTGAACAACGGCAGAGGGATGGACGCCCGCCGCTTTCGGAGCTACGACTGGAGTAAAAAAAGAAATGACCTTTGAAAAGGCAAGCGATGGATTGGCGGCACGGACTAAGGGCTTGGCGCTAGAAACGATTTCTTTGGAGGTAATAACAGCGGAGGCTTGGGTCTGACCAAGAAAAGGGAGATATTTTGCGTTCGATAAGAACGTAATATCTCCCTTTTGGGCTTCCTTAATTCCTGCGACGCCCGTGATAGTGAGGGTGGAATCACCCACAACCTCCCCGCCCACGAGCGCTGCTATTTCTTCGAGTTTTAAGCTTTTTGGAGTCTCACTATCTTTTCTTCGTGTAGGAGTCATTCAAAGCCTTAACGACCTGTGCCGTCAGATCATTTCCCTCGCTCTTAAAAACAAGAACGCGGTCGTTAAAAATAAACGAGTAACCTTGGGCTCTGCCGAAATCCTGGATGACCACCTCAATTTCCTTCAGGATATCGCGCACCATGGTGTCGCGTTCTTTCCTTAAAGAATCTCTGGTAATCCGGTCAAACTCCTGAAGACTCTTTATTTTCTCGTCAATCGAAGCCTGCTTGTCCTCTTTCGACTTGGCGCTCAAGAGCTCAGCCTCATCCCTTAGTTTCTTCACTTCGGCCACCATCCGGTCACGCTCAGACTGCTTTTGGGCGCCTTTGCCTTCCAGCGCCTTGTCGAATTCCTTGGTCTTTTGGTACTCGTCAAAAATCTTCGCCAAATCGACGTAGCCGATCTTTCCCTCAGCCGCAGAAGCCGCATAAACGTTGGAACCCATCAAACCGCCCAAGAAAAGCAGCGCTATCACAAACGATAACAGTTTTTTCATTTTAACTTCTCCTTTTAATTATGTTTGGATTAAAAACCCTGGCTAATATTGAAGTAGAACCTGAGCTCTTTCGTTTCTCCCTCGATATCATCGAGAGGATAACCCGCGTCTACTTTCACGGGGCCAATGGGGGTCTTGATGCGGACGCCGACACCTACACCTGAAAATGTACCACCCTCGCCAAATTCCTCGATCGTCGGAAAAACATTACCCGTATCAAAAAACACGGCTCCTTTAATAAGGTCCGGATAAATCGGGAACGTCTCCTCTATATTGGCTACCCAAAAGGATTCGCCGCCGATTGGTTCCTGATTTCCAGGGTCACGTGGGCTAATGCGACGCTCCCGGTAGCCACGGATCGTGTTGGCACCACCGGCGTTGTACCGTTCGTAGATGGGTACTTTTACGTCGTCTCCATGGGCATCCGCGACACCAGCACGTATTTTGAGCTCCAGCACCATCGCGTCAAATTGTTTGAAATACACGCTCCCGACGCCGGACAGTTTCCAAAAATCCCTATCTCCCGCGAAAGGGCCACCCGCGTACTCGCTCGTACCTGACACCAAAAAGCCCTTTGTCGGAACAAAAATATTATCCCGCTGGTCGTGTGTGAGGGTCAGCGCCATGCTCGAGGTCATATTTTTACCCTCTTCATCCTTGAAATCCTGGGAGGCGGTTTCATTTATGTCAGAGATTTCTACTTCCTCGAGTCGGTAAACGAGCAGACCCTTATCGTACTCCGTGAATTCCTTGCCCAATCTCAAATCAAAACCGGTTTTCCGCTGTTGAAAGAAGTAGCCTGAGCTCGAGTCATCGCTGTATTGCCGATTATAGATATCAAAGCCAAAAGAGTAGGGATGGCCGAATACCCACGGCTCGGTGAAACTGAGTTCCGCGTTTTGCCTCACACTGCCCACCTCAAGTCGTAGCGCGAAATCCTGTCCCGCCCCTGTAAAATTCGGCCAATTTTGCCAATCAAAATTTTTCTGACGGATCTGCGCGAACCCGAGCACGCTGTCTACGGAACTGTAACCGCCCCCGAAGCTAAATTCTCCAGTCTTTTGCTCTTTGACCGTGACCAATAGATCGCGAGTGTTGGGCGCTGAGCCTGATTCCGTGTCAAAGCGCACTTCCTCAAAAAATCCTAAGTTATACAAACGCTCTTTGGAACGCTTAAGCTTGGCTCCGGAAAAAGACTCTCCCGGATAGGCCCGAAGTTCACGGCGAATGACAATATCCTTTGTCTTGGTATTGCCCTGAATGCGTACCCTGTCCACGTAGGTCAATTCATTCTCGGTAATCGAATAGCTTACGTCTACCCTATCCGTCGTCTCGTTGTACACCGATTCTGAACGAATCTGGGCTGACAAATAACCTTTATCAAAATAAAGGTCCTGGATATTCGCGACATCCAAGCGCAGGCCGCGCCTTGAAAAAGGTTTCTGGCTTGTCATCAGCATTGCCTTCACAACTTCTTCCGATTTGACGATCGAATTGCCGCCCAAGGTGACATCGCCGACTAGGTATTTCTTGCCTTCTGTAACCGTTATTTTTAATACGGTGTCGCCGCCTTTTTCAGAATCCAACACCTCTGTCTCAGCCGAGACTTCCACATCGCTGAAACCGTTCTCGTCATACAGCGCCTTAATTCTCTCAACGTCTTCCGTCAATTCCTCTTCCTTTAAGAACCCGGATTGAAACCATCCAAACCACGTCATCTTTTTGGTTCTCATGATCTTCAAAATATCGCCCGCTTTGATAGACTCATTGCCTTCAACGCGAATATCCCTGATACGAACCTTGGAACCCTCATCGATAATGACTCTCAAAACCGCTTGGCTTGTTTCGGCGTTGACGTCCAGAGAACTATCCACACTAGCTTCTGAGAAACCCTTCTTTTCGTAGATTCCCCTTACCGCCTCAACGTCATCACGGATACGCTTTTGGTCAACAAAATCACCCAAAACGGACTGCATCGCTTTTTTGATCTCGTCTTTTTTCAGCTTATTATTGCCTTCTATCCTGATCTCGGCCAGGACGGGCTTTTCGGCGACGACAAACACGACCTTCACACCGTCTTCAAAATCTTCCTGCTCGATACGCACGTCCGTGAAGAACCCAAGGCCGTAAAGACGCTTCAGGTCCTCGTTCAAAACAACCGAAGACAAAGGCTGGCCCATCTGGGTTTTTACCTTGGCAAGAATCGTAAGGCTTGAAACCGTCTTATTGCCTTTCACATCAATGGCTTTAACGGTCTTTCCGCTTTCCTCGGCATAGCCGGGACGCGCGGAGACAAAAAGAAGACTTGCTAGAACAAGGACGGACAAAAACAGGGATTTGTTTTTCATAATTGGGGTCTAATTTAACACAGTTATTTAAGCAAAGTAAAGCAAGATTCTTTCTTAAGTCATTTCTTCGCGGCGGTAGAGCTCCGCGTTCTCAAAACGGGTGAACTCATGGATAAAGGCAAGCTTCAGGGAACCCACCGGGCCGTTTCTCTGCTTAGCGAGAATGACCTCCGCCTTGCCCCGGTTTTCTTCCGTGGGGTTGTAGTACTCTTCCCTCAGGAGAAGCACTACCACGTCGGCGTCCTGCTCAATCGCGCCTGATTCTCTTAAATCCGAAAGCTGCGGCCGGTGGTCCGTGCGAGATTCGACCGCTCGCGAAAGCTGGCTAATGGCGATGACCGGGAGGTGTAACTCACGCGCTAACTCTTTAAGCGATCTTGAAATTTCAGAGATCTCCTGCTGGCGGTTTTCGGTCCCCTTCGTTCCCTGCATGAGCTGGAGATAATCCAGAATTAATAGTTTAATATCAAACTGAGCCTTAAGCCTCCGGGCCTTGGCCTTGAGCTCCAGAATGCTGATACCGGGCGTATCATCAATATAAATGGGAGCCTCGGACAACTTCGCCGCGGCACTGGTAAGATTCGGCCAGTCTGATTGGGCGAGGAAACCCGTCCTGACTTTGTGCGCGTTCACGCGCGCGCAAGAGCAGAGCATCCTCTGTATCAGCTGCTCCTTTGACATTTCAAGACTGAAAATGGCTACGGGAACCTTCAGGACCATTCCCACGTGCTCGGCAATACACGTCATCAAAGCGCTTTTTCCCATCGAGGGGCGCGCGGCGATGATAATGAGATCAGAAGGTTGAAGCCCCGCCGTCTGGGTGTCAAATTCATGAAAACCCGTGGCAATCCCGGTGATGTGTTCTTTCCGTTGATAAAGTCTGTCAATGGTTTCAATCTGAGTGCGGATGATTTCTTTTAAGGGAACCACGCCGCCGGCAAATTTCTTGCTGGTAATATCAAAAATGATTTTTTCGGCGCGATCGAGCAGCGCTTCCACGTCCTGCGTGGAATCGTAACTATCCGTGATGATATGGGTAGCACTGCTAATCAAGTGACGAAGAATGTATTTTTCTTTCACAATCTTCGCGTAGTAGAGGATATTCGCCGCCGTGGGAACGGCCGTCGTCAGGAACGCCAGGTAGCTTGCCCCGCCCACCTCCTCCAGCAGCCCTTCCTTGTCGAGATTGTCCGTGAGGGTAACAAGGTCTACGGCTTTATTTTCATTAAAAAGATTGATGATGCATTGAAATATTTTTTTGTGGGCGTCTTTGTAAAAATTTTCAGGGGCCAGCATCTCAATCCCCTCGGCGATCGCATCTACCTCTATCAGCATGGAGCCCAACACCGCGATCTCCGCGTCAAGATTCTGGGGCGGAAGCTTTTCTCTTCGCAGGACGTCTTCAAGAATTTTAGTTGTCATGATTTTTTCTTCACCACCCAAAGTTTGAGTTGTGCGGTCACTTGCGGGTGTAATTTAATGTCAATCTGGTAAGCGCCCAGCTTGTGGATGGGTTCGGCAAGGTGAATGTCTTTTCTTTCCAAGGAAATCCCCTGCGCCAGGAGCGCCTGCTGGACATCCTGAGAATTGACAGCGCCGTAAAGCTTCTCACCCTCACCCGTCAGAACTTCAATGGTCAGAGAGGTGGCGAGAATCTTTTTGGCGAGCTCCTCGGCGTCCGCCTTGACCTGGGACTCCTTTTGAGACAGCCTTGCTTTCTCTGCCTGGAAACTTTTCAGGTTCGCGGCAGTGGCGGGCAGGGCTTTCTTGTGAGGAATTAAAAAATTATTGGCGAAACCGGATGAGACCTTGATAACTTGGCCGCGTGTTCCCAGCTTGGGATCCGTCTCGGTTAGTACGACTTCAATATCAGACATAAATACCTTAAATGACGCGTTGCTTTACTCCGCGACGAACGGCAAAAGAGCGATCTGACGTGCCCGCTTGATCTGACGAACCAAATACCTTTGGGATTTGGCGCTCGCCCCTGAAATGCGGCTAGGAATAATCTTCCCTCTCTCCGTTACAAAATAACGCAGGCGGCTGATATCCTTGTAGTCAATCGTCTCGATTTCCTCGGGAGTGAATTTGCATACCTTTTTTCTGATAAACTTACTTTTCTTAAGCTTGTCTGTCTTTTTCTTCATCCGTTTTTTTTCAAACATGACTTCTCCTTAATTAGAATGGAACTTCTTCGGATCCTTTATTGCTCGCGTCCGCCGGAAACTCGTCCAGCTGAATCTCGGGCATCTCCTCTTTGCCGCCTGTCTGGGCCACTTCAGAAGGGGCCTCTCGATCTTTGCCGGCTCCCTGGCCTCTCAAAAACTGCACGTTCATCGCGATGACTTCAAGCGCGTTTCTTTTTTGTCCATCCGGACCGTCCCAGGAACGGCTCTGAAGCCTGCCTTCGACGAAAACAGGACTGCCCTTGGTAAGGTATTCGCCGCAAACCTCGGCCATGCGGCCCCACACCACGACGCGGACAAAACTGACCTCTTCCTTCTTTTCGCCGGATTGCAATTTGTAAACACGATTCATCGCCATCGTGAAGCTCGCGACCGCCGAACCGTTCGGGATGTAGCGAAGCTCAGGATCCCTTGTTAAATTTCCAATTAACATCACCTTGTTCAGACTGGCCATTGAAAACCTCCCCTAATCAGAATCTTAAAGCGCGTCTTTATTCACCAACAAGTACCTGAGCAAATTATCATTCAGCCTCAGGGACTGTTCCAACTTCTTGGTCTGCTTGGAATCCATCTGAAAATTAAGGATCACGTAGCTGCCTTCGTTCTTTTTCTTAATTTGATAGGCCAAACGCTTCCGGCCCCATTCCTGCATTCCGTCTACACGACCGCCATTTTTTGACACCAGCTCCTGGAGCTGCGCCACCACTGATTTTGATACTTCGGACGTCACCTCAGGGGTAATGATAAACACACCTTCGTAATTCCTCATTCTTTCACTCCTTTATTTACTTTGACTCAGCCGATCCATCGCCGCGCCGAGGCCTTCTTTGACCCAAGTTTCGCAAATGGTCACCGCTTTTTTCAGAACGCTACTGAGAACCTTTTCCTCAGATTTTGAAAAATCTTCAAGTACAAAACCCGCGAGATCCTTCGGCATAACCTCCGCCCCCACACCGACGCGGAGCCTCGCGAAATCCTCCGTATTCAAAACACCGATGACGGACTGAAGCCCTTTATGGCCGCCTGAGCTGCCGCGAGCCCTCAGGCGCATCTTTCCCAAAGGAAGATTCACATCATCACAAACCACCAAAAGATCGCCGGGCTTAAGCGGATAGCGGTTCGAAAGCCTCAACACCTCATCCCCCGTGCGATTCACGAAGTCTCGAGGTTTTGAAAGATGCACGTCTCGCATCTTTTCTTTTTTTAAAAGATCCATCACGCGAAAACCGACATTGTGCCGGTTCTTTTCGTATTCCTTACCGGGATTACCAATACCGATAATGAACTTCAAAAATTACTTCTTCTCCGCCTTAGGCGCTTCTTTCTTCGGCTCTTCCTTGGCTTTCTCCCCAGCCTTGGGCTCTTCTTCCTTCTTCTCGCGGATAACTTCTATCTCCGGCGTCTCGCCCGGCAGCCCTTCTTCGACTTTTTCTTCCTCATGCAGTTTGACCTGGAAGAGAAGAAGTTCAGGATCGTTCAACACTTTGATTTTATCTGAAAGAACCAAATCCTTGATATGGATGGAGTCATTCAGCTTAAGGCCAGACACCTCCACATTGATATGTTTGGGGATATCGGTCGGCAGGCACTGCACTTTGAGCATTCGCAAAGGATGATCCAAAAGACCCCCCTCTTGCTTGACGCCAATAGCGTCGCCCACCGCCACGACTTCCACTTCCACGATGATCATTTCCGTCAATGAAATTTCGTTAAAATCTACGTGCAAGATATTCCGCTTAACGGGATCCTGCTGTATTTCTTTGATGATAACCGAACGCGCTTTGGGCTTCTTCTCCTTATCAATCGTAAGATTGATCAGGACATTCTCTCCGCCGGCCGTGCGAATGATTTTAGAAATCTCTTTGTCGACCAAAGAAATCGAGACGGACTCCTCCCCACGGTGGTACACCACGCCCGGGATAAAACCGCTGTTACGCAATTTTTTTGCCGCCTGTTTTCCCCTCACATCCCTTAGACTGACTTTAAGACTGATCTGTTCCATTTTCTTTTCCTTTTTTTACTTATGACTTACGACTTAAAACTTATGACTCAGTTAAATAAGCTACTCACTGATTCCTCACCATGTATTCTTCGAATCGCTTCGCCTAAAAGCGGAGCAACCGAAAGGACTTTAAACACAGAATCCCGTTTGGAGGAATCCAGTGGAATACTGTCCGTCACAATAAACTCTTCAATCGCGGAGGCTTTGATCCTTTCAATCGCGGGCCCCGATAAAATGGGATGCGAAACCGCCGCCAAAATCTTTAAAGCACCTGCTTTTTTGAGAGCCACCGAGGCCTCGCACATCGAACTAGCCGTAGCCACCAAATCGTCCACGATCACGATATTCTTCCCCTTTACGTCCCCCAAAATATTCATGACTTCCGCGTGGCGGTCATCGATACGACGCTTGTCCACGATTGCCAGACTCGCGTCAAGCCGTTTGGCGTAGGCGCGGGCCATTTTAATTCCACCCACGTCAGGCGAAGCCACCACCAAGTTTTTTATCTTTTTTTTCCTCAAATAATCCACAACCACGTTCACCGCGAAAAGATGATCCATCGGAATATCAAAAAACCCCTGAATCTGGCTGGCGTGCAGGTCCATCGTCAGAATCCGGTTGGCGCCCGAAGCCTCCAGAAGATTGGCGACGAGCTTCGCGGTGATCGGTACTCGCGGCTGGTCTTTACGGTCCTGCCGCGCGTAACCAAAATAAGGCATCGCCGCCGTGATCCGCCTTGCCGAAGCGCGCTTAACCGCGTCAATCATGATGAGAAGCTCCATCAGATTGTTGTTCGTCGGAGGGCAAGTGGACTGGATAATAAAAACATCGCGGCCCCTTACATCCTCGTTAATCTTTACCCGTATCTCACCCTCAGAAAAGGTCGTCACCAGCGCGTCCCCGAGGGGAACTTTAAGAAATTTCGCGATGCTCTTTGCCACCGCCGTATTCGCGTTTCCGGTAAGAAGCTTCATCTGGCCGTTCATTTTGTCTTTCCTAATTTTTTCGCTGGAATCCCGACGAACACCGCGCGATCAGGTATGTTTTTTCCTTTTGTCACCACTGCCCCAGCACCTGTCTTAGCCGCCCGTCCCACGGTCACCGGAGCCACCAGCACGGTACCGCTTCCAATCTCGGCTCTATCCTTAATAATCGTTTTGTGTTTCTTCTTTCCATCAAAATTGGCGGTAATCGTTCCGGCTCCGATATTCACGGCGGAACCGACCTGGGCATCCCCGATATAGCTCAAATGCTTGATCTGGGTTTTATCCCCAATCGTCGAACGAACAACTTCGACGAAATTTCCGATAATGGCGCCATTCCCAATTCGCGAACCGCCTCGAATTCTAGCGAAAGGGCCAATGCTACAAGCCTTTCCAATCACGGAG
>CAZDBQ010000124.1:0-4529 GCA_964503765.1 uncultured Planctomycetia bacterium
TTATGCCCGCCAAATCCCAGCGAATTTGAAAGACAGGCTTCTACTTTGGCTTTTCTGGCGGTCCCAGGAATATAGTCCAAGTCGCATTCCGGATCCGGGTTGGTCAAATTAATAGTCGGGTGCAGTTCCTGGTGCTTCAAAGAAAGGCAGCAGGCTACAAATTCAATGCCGCCCGCCGCGCCCAAGGTATGGCCCGTCATGGATTTCGTGGAGCTAATCGGAATTTTCTTGGCGTTGTCCTTAAAAACATGCTTGATCGCGAGTGTTTCAATCTTGTCATTCAAATCGGTCGAGGTGCCATGGGCGTTGATGTAGGAAATCTCATCAGGGTTCATCCGCGCGTCCTTCAAAGCCACATTCATGCAACGTGCCGCGCCCTCCCCGTCAGGGTTGGGAGCGGTCATGTGGTAGGCATCACCATTTAAACCGTAACCGACCACTTCACCGTAAATTTGCGCGCCGCGCGCTTTCGCGTGCTCGAGCTCCTCCAACACCACAATTCCGGCGCCTTCTCCCATCACAAAACCGTCCCTGTCCTTGTCAAAAGGTCTGGAGGCGGCTGTCGGATCATCATTGCGCTTTGTCGACAAGGCCCTCAGCGCGCAAAATCCTCCGATACCCAAAGGGGTAATACAGCTTTCCGTGCCCCCCGCCACCATTGCTTTTGCTTGACCGTGCTGAATCATGCGAAATGCCTCGCCAATCGCGTGCGTTCCCGTCGCACAAGCCGTCACCACGGCAAGATTCGGCCCCTTCATCCCATTAAGAATGGAGATCCAGCCGGACGCCATGTTGATAATTAAAAGTGGAATCATGAACGGTGAAAATTTATCAGGCCCTTTGGTGAGGTAGATCGAGTGGGTTTTTTCAATAATGCTGAGGCTCCCGATGCCGGAGCCAACGAGAACCCCGACCTCATAAGGATCTTCCTTAGTCATGTCGAGCCCAGAATCCTCAATGGCCTCTTTGGCGGCCGTAACGGCAAACTGGGCGAACTGCTCCATCCGTTTTGATTCTTTTACGGGAATGGTATCGGTGGGCTTGTAATTCTTTACTTCGCCCGAGATACGGGCGTCAAACTGATGGGCGTCAAAAGCGGTGATCTTGCCAACACCACTTTGGCCTTTTATAAGAGAATTCCAAAAATCGTTTTTATTGTTACCGATTGGAGTAACAGCTCCCACACCGGTAACAACGACTCGCGGGTAAGGCATCGGAGGTTACTTAGAGGTCTTGCTTTGCTTCTCCTCGACATAGCGCACCGCTTCGCCCACGGATGTTATTTTCTCGGCATCTTCATCGGGAATCTCTATTCCAAATTCCTCTTCCAAGGCCATAACAAGCTCAACGGTGTCCAAAGAATCTGCCCCAAGGTCATCTACAAAAGACGCGGCATCGGTGACTTCTTCGACTTTTGCTCCCAACTGCTCCGCAATAATTGACTTCACCTTCTGTGCGATTTCGGCCATTTACTCCTCCTTTTACATCACCATGCCACCGTCGACCGTGATGACTTGACCCGTTATAAAATTGCTCTCATCCGATGCCAGATAAAGCGCTGTTTTAGCAACGTCTATCGGTTTTCCAAAATAACCAACCGGAATGGATTTTAAAATAGCATTTTTTACTGCTTCATTCAAGCCCTGGGTCATTTCAGTATCAATGAACCCGGGGGCTATGGCGTTCACCAAAACGTTCCGCGAACCTAATTCTTTGGCGACCGACTTGGTCAAAGCGATGATACCCGCTTTGCTTGCGGCGTAATTGGCCTGGCCGGCATTCCCGGTCAACCCAATCACCGAAGCCATGTTGATGATCTTGCCTGACCGCTGCTTCATCATTACTTTTGAAGCAGCCTTCATGCAGAGAAAAGTGCCCCTTAAATTTGTGTTAAGCACTTCATCCCAATCAGCTTCGGACATCCGGACGAACAGTCCGTCTCGCGTTACGCCCGCATTGTTGACGAGTATATCAACTCGCTTATATTTGTCAAGAGTTTTGTCCAGAAGCTCAGCTACTTTTTGCGAATCTTGCACATCTATTTGCAACGAAAGAGGTTCCAAGCCTCCGGCGTCCTGAATTTCCTTCGCCACAACTTCAAGTGCCTGGAGGTTTCTCGCCGTGAGCACCAGCCTTGCCCCCTCTTTGGCGAAAAGGAGGGCTATTTCACGGCCTATGCCGCGGCTAGCCCCTGTCACAATGGCTACTTTGTCCTGAAGACGGCCGTTAGTCGATGACATGGAAATCCTCCACAGCGCTGAGCGAGATCGTTTCAACCGTGGGGTCTATTTTTTTCAAAAGACCCTTTAGCACTTTGCCGGGAGACAGCTCAATAAACGTCTTTATGCCCTTGGAGATCATAAAGCGCATGGAGTCCTCCCAAAGCGTGCGGTGATTCATCTGCAGAATGAGGTTTTGCTTAATCTGCGAAGGATCTTCTTCGACATTGGCCGTCAAGTTGCTCACAACCGATATCCTTGGCTTTTGAATAGCGACGTCTCCCAGGGCCTTTTCAATGCGCAGGCAGGCGGAATCCATGCAGCTTGAATGAAAACCGCCGCTCACGTCCAAAGGAATCACTTTTCTGGCGCCGGCTTCCTTGAGTTTTTCAATGGCGTCTTCCACGAATTTTCTCTGCCCGGATATCACAATCTGGCCCGGGGCGTTCAAATTCCCCACCTCGGCGCCCGTCGCCTGACAAACCCGCTCCACGTCCGCAAGGCCCAGGCCCAACACCGCCGCCATTAGGCCGGGCTTCTCCAGGGCCGCCTCATCCATAAATTGTCCGCGCGCCCTCACAAACCGGACCCCGTCATCAAAAGAAATTGCCTCAGCCGCGCACAACGCCGTCGCCTCGCCGAGCGATAGCCCCGCGGTATACCGGGGGAAAAACACCTTCCCTTTAGGATGATTTTTAAGAACTTCCAGTGCAGCGATGCTGGTAACAAAAATAGCCGGCTGGCTAAAGCGAGTTTGAGTCAGCTTTTCGGGCGGCCCCTCAAAACAAATGGCCCGTATATCAAAATCAAGGAGCTCCGCGGCTCGGTCAAAAATCTTTTTGGCGACAGGATAAGTTTCATAGAGATCCTTCCCCATTCCCGTAAACTGTGACCCTTGCCCGGGGAAAAGGTAGGCAACGTCTATTGGCGTGGCTACCATTCGAGCACCATCGCCCCCCACACTAGACCGCTTCCAAAAGTGGTGATGACAACCTTGTCCTTCTTTTTTATCTTTCCCTCTTTTAGGGCTTCGTAAAGCGCGATCGCGCAGGAAGCGCTTGAGGTATTTCCGTATTTCTGAAGATTTATAAAAATTTTCTCTTTGGGGAACTCCAACCGGTCCGATACCGCGTCGATAATTCTTTGGTTGGCCTGATGAGGAATAAAACAGGCCACCTCGTCCTTCTGGACACCCGCTTTAGCTAGCGCCTTTATCACAGCGTCCGCCATCCCGCGCACAGCGAGCTTAAAAACCTCCGAGCCGTTCATTTTCAGAAAATGGCCTTTGGACTTTACGGTTTCGTCACTGGCGGGTAACCGCGAGCCGCCCGCGCAAATCTTTAGAAGCTCCGCGTAACGGCCGTCCGAACCCAACACACTTGAAAGGATCCCTCCTGAGCTGACCTCCCTCATCACCACCGCGCCTGCGCCGTCTCCGAAAAGTACACAGGTAGACCTGTCCGTCCAATCGATGAAAGAAGAAATAAGGTCGGCGCCAATCACGAGAACTGTTTTGTAGGTCCCACTTTTAATAAACTGTTCGGCGGTGACCATCGCGTAAACAAATCCCGCGCAGGCAGCACCCAGATCGAAGGCGGCGGCGTTCTTGGCGCCAATCTTTTCCTGAACAAAGCAAGCGGAGGAAGGAAGCGGCATATCAGGCGTGGTTGTCGCGACAATCAAAAGGTCGACTTCTTCAGGCTTTACACCAGCGTTCTCCAATGCCATTTGCGCCGCCTTGGCCGACAGGTCGCTTGTGCCCACGCCTTTTTCGGCGATGCGTCTTTCCTGGATCCCTGACCTAGACCTTATCCACTCGTCAGTGGTGTCCACCATTTTTTCAAGATCGGCGTTGGTCAGCACCTTTTCGGGCACATAAAAACCTACCCCCACGATCCCCACTCTCCGGACGGCCGCAGTGCTCATCTTAAATCATGCCTCCTTCGAATTGCGGACCGCTTCCAAGATGTGCTGATTGATCTCATATTTGACGAATTCACCGGCTACGCGAATCGCGTTTTTAATTGCCCGGGCATTCGAAGAACCGTGACTGATAATGCAGGTGCCGTTGATCCCAAGCAGAGGCGCTCCTCCGTATTCGGAGTAATCCACTTCTTTTTTGAGGGCATCAAACGCGGGCTTGGCGAGGAGGGCGCCGAGCATCGTCATCGCGTTCTTCTTGAGCTCGGCCTTTAAAAGCTTTCCAATGACATCCGCGATGGATTCAGATACCTTAAGCACCACATTTCCCACAAAGCCGTCACACACCACAATATCGACCGTTCCGTTAAAAATATCGCGGCCTTCGAC
>CAZDBQ010000125.1:0-5283 GCA_964503765.1 uncultured Planctomycetia bacterium
CTACAAAGGTGCCAACTGGTATGAGCGGGAGATTTTTGAGTTTTTCGGCGTTACCTTCACCGACCACCCCGGCCTTAAGCGGCTTCTCCTTCCTGAAAGTTCTCAGATTTATCCTCTCTTAAAAAGTTTCAAGGGCGAGCCTGCCGGATCCGATGTCGCGCAATCTCTTAAACTAGTCCAAGAAGACAAAGAGGGCTTTGAAGTCGCCTACCCGCAAAGTGTGACGCATCACCAAAAAGATTACTACCTGAATTTCGGCCCGCAACATCCCAGCACGCATGGCGTTTTGAGAGTACTCCTGCATCTGGCGGGTGAGCGAGTGATCGACGGGGAGCCCATCATCGGCTACTCACACCGACATCACGAGAAAATGATGGAAATCCAGTCGTACCTGGCTTGTTGGCCCAATATGGGTCGTGTCGATTACGTCGGTGCCATGAGTTACAACTTTGGTTACGCGCTTTTGATGGAAAAGGCCATGGGCATCGCGCCGGCCTCCCCCCGAGTCGACGCGATTCGCGTCCTGATGACCGAGCTTAACCGCATCTCAAGCCATCTCTTGTGGATGGGGACCTTTCTCCTCGACCTCGGCGCTTTCACCCCATTTTTCTACGGTTTTGACGACAGAGAAAAAATCCTCGATATTCTTGAAATGGTAACAGGGGAGCGGCTCACCTACGATTACTTTCGCTTCGGAGGGCTCGATAAGGACATCACGACGGACATGATTTCCGCCGTGAAGGAATTTATCCCTCCTTTTAAGAAGCGCCTGAGGGATTATGACGCGCTCATCACAAAAAATATTATCTTTAAAAAACGTACCCGGGATCTGGGCATTCTCACCAAGGAAAGCGCCCTCTCGTACGGCGTCACTGGACCATCACTTAGAGGAAGTGGCGTTTCCTTTGACTTGCGCCGCCATGAACCCTACTCCATTTATCCTGAGCTGGACTTTGAAATCGTGACGGCCAATAACGGCGATGTCTACTCGCGGTATCTGGTGCGCATGAAAGAAATTGAGGAGAGTTTGAAAATTATTTATCAGGTAATGGAAAAAATGCCTGAGGGCCCGATCACCCTTGGTAAACTTCCCAAAAACGCTCCCAAGGGCGAATATTATACGGCCGTCGAGGGGGCACGCGGCTCTTTTGGCATGTATCTTGTAAGCGACGGGACAATGAATCCCTACCGCCTGAAACTTCGCACCCCTTCCTTCTGCAACCTCAATTCCATTATCGATATGCTTCCGGGCTGCTTTGTTTCGGATGTCGTGGCGGTTCTGGGCAGCGTTGACATCGTTCTACCGGAGATTGATCGATGACCCCCGTGATTCAAGAAATATTCAAAATCGTGCTCTGGGGAACGCTTGCGATTTTATTTGTCACTGTGAACGCCCTTTTCCTGGTCTGGGCGGAGCGCCGCGTGTCGGCGAAGATTCAACTTCGGCGCGGCCCCATTCACGTCGGCTGGCAGGGATTGTTGCAAACCCTCGCTGACGCGATAAAGTTGATCAGCAAGGAGCTGGTACTTCCCAAAGACTCAGACCGGTTTCTCTATTTTCTCGCTCCCCTTCTTGTTTTTGCCCCCATCCTTTCGGCGTTTGTTATCCTGCCACTAGGCCCCGGCATGGTCATCCGCGACTTAAATGTCGGTTTTCTTTTTATTTTCTCCTTAACAAATATCAGTTTCATCGGAATTTTTATCGCCGGATGGGCGTCCAACTCGAAGTACGCGCTTCTGGGATCGATGCGGGCCGTCGCGCAGAATATTTCCTACGAGATTCCCCTTCTGCTCTCCACGATGGGTGTAGTGCTGATGGCGCAAACCATGAAAATGTCGGACATTGTCCTGGCCCAGCAGAATTACTGGTTCATCCTGACCCAGCCGGTCGCGTTTCTCATTTTTCTGTGCTCCAGCCTGGCCGAGGCCAATCGCGCGCCGTTTGATATTCCAGAGGCCGAGTCCGAGCTCGTCGCGGGGTTCCACACAGAATACTCAGGGATGCGTTTCGCGCTTTTCTTCCTAGGAGAATACACAGCCATTTTTATTTCTTCCGCGATCGCGGCGACCCTCTTTCTGGGTGGCTGGCATGGCCCCTTTCTTCCCGGACCGTTCTGGCTCATCCTTAAGACCTACGGGATCGTTTTTGTGATCATGTGGATTCGCTGGACATTTCCTAGGCTAAGAAGCGACCAGCTGATGAACTTCGCGTGGAAAGTACTGATTCCCTTCGGGATTGTGAATGTTTTTGTGACGGCGCTTGTGCTATCATTACGGAATTATTTCTCATGAAAAAACTCATCCAATATCTAACAGACATAATTGAAGGCGCCTGGTCGCTCATCGTGGGCATGTCCGTCACGATACGCTACTTCTTCAAAAAACCGGTGACGGTTATCTACCCCAAAGAGCGCATCGCGATCAAGCGCTTCAAGGGGCCCATCAGCTTTGTGGTGGGTGAAAAAACTCAAGACCACCTCTGTATCTCCTGCAATGCCTGCATCAAAGTGTGCCCCTCGCGCTGCATGTCGCTCGAGGCCGGGAAAAGCGCTGTGGATGGCAAACGAATTCTCACGGATTTCAAAGTAAATTACATCCTGTGCAGTCTCTGCAGTCTTTGCATTGACGTCTGCCCCACGGACGCGTTAAAACACGCCGACGGCGACTATGATATTGCCGTAACGGGCCAGAAAGAATTGATTATGGACCTGCTCAAGCCCTTCCGCGACCAAGGCACGCCGCTGACGAAAATCCAGGTGCTGGCTCCCGGACAGGCCGCGCCCGCCTCACCAGCCCCAAAGCCGGAGGCTCCGAAACCTCAATGATAGCTGACATTGTTTTCATTGGAATCGCAATCATGACACTCGTAGGCGCCTTTCTTGCCGTCTGGATGAAAAACGTTTTCCATAACGCGCTTGCCCTCATCATGAGCCTATTCGGCGTCGCGTGTCTTTTCATTTACCTGAACAGCGAATTTCTGGCCATCATGGAAGTGATTATTTATATCGGAGCCATTTCGATCGCCATTATCTTCGCCATCATGCTCTCCCAACCCATGTTCCAAAAATCAGAAAAGAGAAGTTTTAAGAAAGTTTCAAGATCGTTCTTGATCGGGGTTCTCCTCTTCACAGGCCTTTGTGTGACCTTGACCTCCACGGAGTGGCCGCAGGCAGGTGTTGAAGGCGACTATTCGATACGCGCGATCGGAAAATCACTGCTCACGACGACCGTTCTTCCCTTTGAGGCCGTGTCGTTGGTGCTTCTAGTCGCGATCATCGGAGCGCTCCTGATCTCCAACACGAGGGATGGCCAATGATCAGCCAATCTCTCCAAAGCTATCTTTTAATTTCCGCGGCCCTTTTTTCTCTTGGAATCTTTGGGTTGTTGGCGCGAAGAAACCTGGTAGCGCTTTTAATCTCTCTGGAGCTGATATTAAATTCGGCGAGTATTAATTTTCTCGCGTTCAATAAGTTTTGCCTGACCGATAAGGCCACTGGCCAAGTCTTTGTGATATTTATCATCGCGCTGGCCGCCGCGGAAGTCTGCATTGCGCTCAGCCTTATTCTTCTGCTGTATAAAAAGCAGGCGTCCATCAATATTGAAGAAGCTAAAGAGTTGAAAGGTTAAATGGATCTTACGCTGCTCTGGATCATTCAGCTCGCGCCGCTTGTCGCGTTTATTTTGATTCAGCTATCGCCTAAAGGCTTAAAGAGAATAGCGCCCGCCATCGGTCTTTTGGGAACGCTGTCCGCGGCCCTGGCGAGTCTTCAATTATTTTTCTTGAATTCAAACGGCCAGAATCTGCCGCAACAGTTTGTTTACGAGTGGCTCAAGGTTTCCGATACGCCGCTCTGGGCCGGCATCCCGATAGAACGTTACACCCTAGTAGTGGGCTTCCTCGTGGATCCGCTGAACCTCCTCATGATCAGCCTTGTGACGACGATCAGCTTTTTTGTGCAGCTCTTCTCCGTCTATTACATGGCGGATGACCCCAGCCGCCCCCGCTACTTTGCGTTCCTAAGCTTCTTCTCGTTTTCAATGACGGGACTTGTGCTGTCCAACAACCTGCTTCAAACCTTTTTATTCTGGGAACTCGTCGGCCTGACGTCGTACCTTTTGATCGGCTTCTGGTACCAAAAGCCGAGCGCTTCAATGGCAGCTAAGAAGGCGTTTGTCGTAAACCGCCTCGGAGACCTTGGGTTTTATCTTGGGGTGATTATCCTCTTCCTTCTTTTTGGCACTTTGAATTTCCTCGACCTAAACGCCGGCGTACTGCAAGAGACTTTCTCAACCAGTGTCTTGACAGTCATAGGAGTCCTTATATTCACCGGAGTGATGGGAAAATCAGCGCAGTTCCCCCTTCATGCCTGGCTCCCGGACGCGATGGAAGGCCCCACGCCCGTGAGCGCCCTCATCCACTCAGCCACAATGGTGGCAGCCGGTGTGTTCCTCCTGGCGCGAGCGATTGGACTCTTTAGCGCCTCTGAAATTACACTGATGGTTGTTTTGGTAATAGGCACCCTGACTGCTCTTATGGGAGCGATCTTAGCGACGGTTCAGAGGGATATCAAAAGAATCCTGGCGTACTCCACGATGAGCCAGCTCGGGCTTATGGTTATGGGCATCGGCGCGGGTGGGTCCGTAGCGGGGATGTTCCATCTATCTACCCACGCTTTTTTTAAAGCTTTGCTCTTTTTGACCGCCGGCGCCTTTATCCATCATTTCCACACAAACGATATCTGGGAAATTGGAAAAAAAGGCGGAAAAAAAGACTGGCTTGTGATGAGCGTTCTCTGCTTGGGGCTTTTCTCGCTGTGCGGCATATTCCCCTTCTCAGGATTTTTCTCGAAAGACATGATTCTTGAAACCATAAAGGAAAAGAACATCTTCTTTTATGGAGCGGCACTTCTCGTGAGCTTTCTCACCGTTTACTACTCGTTTAGAATGCTGTTTGTGATAGCCTTTTCAAAAATCAGCCATGAAGCTCCCGCCACGGCGGGCAGGCACGAACATCACGAAGAATCTTTTATGCTTAAAGCGGCTCGCGCGGTGCCGTTGGTCTGCCTTGCCGCCATTTCCCTTTATATCGGCGCGCTCGGAACCCCGTTCCTCGATCACCGAATACTGCATTGGCTCGGAGGTCACGCCGCCCACGTAAATATCGAGCTTATCGTAACCACAACGATTCTCATCGTTACGGGTGCCGGAAGCGCCTGGTCCCAGTTCAACAATCCTGAACATGCGCTGGCTAGACTCGAAGCCGACAAAAGTCTCTTCAAGAAA